>NZ_RAWN01000029.1:0-64730 GCF_003668895.1 Corallococcus sp. AB045 | reverse complement strand
CACCACCCCATAGCCCCCCACCAGCACGACACGACCCTCGGACTCCATGGCGACTCCCTTTCATGACCCACCACGGATATAGGTCGAGTGACCTATTTTTTCACAACATTCGACTTCGCGCGGATGGTTGATTCGACCTCCGCGCACCCGTCATGTTGGGGGACACCATGAGCTTGACGATGCTGACCTGCCTGCTGGTGGTCTTCACGGGAGGCCCCGCCCTCTTCCTGAGCGTCCTCTCCCACTACCGCCGCCTGACCGTGCGGCTGGAGCAGCACGGGCTGCGCGCCCAGGGCAAGGTGGTCAGGGTCAACGAGGGCCGGGGCAAACCGAGCACCGTCTACTACGCCTTCCGTCCGCCGGAGGGCCCGGAGCTCAGCGGCAAGTTCGACGAGGCGACCTCGGTGGCCTCCCAGCGGCTCCCGGGCTCTCCCGTCGACATCCTCTACCTGGCGGAAGCGCCGGAACAACACATGGCCGTGGGCATGGGCTTCACGCGGGGGCTCTACCTCTTGGTGATGGTCCCCCTGGTGGGGTTCGCCATCACCGGCGTCCTGAGCGTGCTGCACGCCTACTTCACCCAATTGAATAAATAGCTCCATTCCACGTCAGGGGGTCATTCCACCGAAAGGCCCCCCATGCGCAGGAAGCTCGCCGCCCTCCTCCCGCTGTGTCTGTTGGCGTCCGGCTGTGAGAATTCACAGCACGCGCAACGGCTGGAGCGGCGCGAAGCCATCCGTGAGGCCCATCTGCGGAGTCTCCGAGGCGCCGCGACCGGCTTCGAGGACACCCGCTGGAGCATGAGCCCCGACGAGGTTCGGGCACGCTACCCCGAGGCGGTCGTCGTGGATGGCGGCGGGCTCGAACTTCAGTCGGAGCGCTGGGACATGCCCGCGACGATCCGCTTCTCCTTCGCGCAGGAGAAGCTCGCGACGGTGACCCTCTACCTCGGCGCCCCTGGGGATCTTCGAGAGGCCCACCGGGGCGTCGCGAGCATGCTCCAAACGAAGTACGGCGAGCCGGATGAAGCCCGGGACTCGGCGGAGGAGGCCGCCCGTCAGCGGGCCGTGTTGAGTGCGCTCGCCGGTCTCGCCTTCGCCGCCGAAACCATCCAGGCGGTCCAGGAGCTGCGGCCCGTGGACGCCTCATCCCTGGAGCAGATGAACGAGCGGGCATGGATGGATTCCGAGGACGCGTACTGGGATACCCAGGAGTACACCCTGCTCAGCAAGTGGAACACCTCCGCGACGAAGGTCCATCTCCTCGGGAGGCGCGTGGGTGGCCAGCAGGGCCTGTCACTCTCTTACGTGAGCACGGTGCTACGGGCAGGCTCCATTTAGGGGGCCCTCGCCACATCGAGACGAACCCACCTACTCCTTGCGAGGGATTGTGTTGGACATTCAATCGTCCAATCCTGTTCAGGTGGAGCGCCCGCGACGGCAGCGCGACTTGAACCGAAGGCGGTCGCGATTCGCACCCTTCTTGCGGAGTACGCTGACAACGGGTGCAGGGGCTGATGATGAATGTCCTCGTACAGGACTGCGAGTTCATCGATATCTAGGATTGCGGTCAACGTTTCGCGGTCGGCCGCATGCCGTCAAAGAGAAGGGTGAGCGCGCGCTGGCGGAATGATTCGCTCCACTCATCAGTGAGCGCTTCCTGGCAGATGGCCGCGAGCAGGGCGATCAGCTCGGCGGGGAGCAGGTCTTCGCGGACGGTGCCCGCTTTCTGGGCGCGTTCGAGCAGCAAATCGATGCCGGGCCGGAGGCGGGCCAACGCGTCGCCGACGCGGACCCGGACCCCGGTTTCGGCGAGTCGGGCGAACACCTCCCTGTTTCGGGCGCTGATCGCCATGACGCGGGCGCAGAACTCGAACAGGGCGGTGACCGCGTCCTGATTGTCGACCATCGCGTCGACTTCCGTGATGAGTCGATCCATCAGGTGCATCACCACGGCTTGGAGCAGCTCGGGTTTGGTTGGGAAGTGCCGGAACACGGTGCCAATCGCGACGCCGGCGTGCGCGGCCACGGCCTCGGTCGAGGCCGATGCACCCTGCTCGGCGAACACGGCCTCGGCCGCATCCAGGATGCGCGCGCGATTGCGGCGGGCATCAGCACGAACGGGTCGTTCACCCGCACCGCCGCCCGCGGGCGGCCCACCCTCTCGCTCCATCAGCCGTCCCTCCTTGCAAAAGTGAGTCAGACTCACTATCAATCCTGAGTCGCACTCATCTTATCCCGGGAGGCACGACCATGTCACAGTCGGCGAAGGGGGCCGCAAGTCCTCTCACCATCTACCGGTGCATGCAGGAAGCACTCCTCGGGGAAGGCGCGACGCTCCTCCCAGCGGAGCTGTTGGCCGAAGATGTCGTGGTCGAGACCCCGTTCTCCCCTCCAGGCATGCGACGTCATGAGGGCCGCGAGGCGTGGCTGGCGTTCTACCGAGCCAGAAGCGCGGTCCTGCCGATCCGTTTCGAGCAGTTCCGCGAACTGGCGACTCATCAGACCGGCGACCCCGAGGTCATCGTCGTCGAATACGAGCTGGCTGGGACGGTCACCACCACCGGCCTGCGCGCCTCGGCGACCCTCATCGGCGTGCTGCGGGTCCGCGACGGCCTGATCCAGCACTGGCGCGAGTACCAAGACGTCCTGGCGATCAGCGAGGCGCTGAAACTCACGCCCGAGGACCTTGGCGGAGCCGGCACGCCCTCCCTGTAGCGCTCGGCTGTGCCTGCCCCAGATTCGGTCGCCGCGTCCTACGGCGCCCAGGGTCCCCAATAGAACCCGGTCCCATCCTCGGTGGCGCTCCACAGCTCGTCCGACGACAACCCTTCGAGGGTCGTGAAGCCCTGGGTGCCGTTGAGGAAGTCCGGCCACGCCACTCCGTCGAAGCGGACGAGGTCGTCCGTGTCCAGGTGCGCGAAGACAACGCCTTGTCCGAAAGACACCACGTCCAGCAGGTCGGGCGCGACGCCGCCATCCACGTAGATGGGATACGGAGGCTTCGTGCTCCAGGTGCCCGCCGCACGCTCCAGGAACAGCCCCTGATCTCCGCCGGCATAAGCAAGGCCCGGTGCCACCACGTGCACGGCTTGCAGGGCGACCTGCCCCTGGGACGGCTGCGGCAGCGTCTCCCGCAGCCACGGGCCTCCGTCCGCGTTGACGTGGAATGCGACGGGACCGTTGCCCGTGGTGCCCACGGTGATGAGCGTTCGCGGGTCGAAGCCGTGGATGGAGCGCAAGTCCGCGTCCACGTGCGCCACCCGCTGGGGCTCCGCCGGGTAGTCCCAGCGGAGGATGTCCCCGGTCTCGCTCACCGCGTAGAGCGTCGTGCCTCCGTCCGCCTCGAAGCCCACGAGGTCCTGGATGGCCGCCCCGCCCCCGTCAAAGGACGTCAGCGTGCAGGGCTCCGCGGCGGCCAGCGACCGCGTGGCGAGCTGCCCCGTCCAGGAGCCCATGAACACACGCCCGTCGCTCGGCCGCGCCCACGCGGTGGACCAGGCGCCGTGGCAGTCGGTGAACGGCTGTACGTCGAAGCCACCATCGCTCACCCGACGGACGTGGGCGAGCACGTCGTTGCTGTCGCTCACGAGCCAGGCCTGACCGCGCGCATGCGGCGCCACGTCGCGGAAGCTCGCTCCCGGCAGGGGCTCGGTCGTCCTCCATTTGACGCCATCACAGACGGGCACCGGGTCCTGGCGGCCGTCACAGTTGTTGTCCAGGAAGTCGCAGCGCTCCTCCACGCCCGGAGAGATGGAGACGGAGTGGTCGTCACAGTCCGTCCCCCGGGTGGCGGTGCTCACGTAGCCATCCCCATCTTCGTCGCGCGCGCTCAACGTCAGCTCGACGCGGGTGGTGTCCTCCTCGGGAACCGCCACCTGCGAGGACGCGGAAGCCACCTCCTGACCCGCGCACGAGCGCTCGCGGGCGGAGGCCGTCACCTTCACGGTGTCGCTCCACCCGGTGCGACGAACGAAGCCCACCTCCCCCGCTCCGTCGGGCACCGGCAGCTCGAAGGTCCTGGAGGCATCCTCCGCGTCCACCACTCGCAGCGTGACGCAGCCAGGACGGAAGCCGTCGTAGGTCAGCCGGACCGTGACATGGCAGGGATGGCTCGCGTCGCATCCGCTGGGGCGCTCCGCTTCGAGCTCCTCGATGTCCGGCACCGTGCAGGTGATGCAGAGCAACCCGAGTCCCACTGCCACGGCGCGCTTCATGGAGAGACCTCCGTCCGCGGCGATGGCGAGTCGCCCGTGAGAAGCCAGGTGACCGCGGCTCCGGCGGCGGCGGTGACGGCCGCGCCCAACAGGATGTTGGCCGCGAGCGCCTGTCCCCGCGCGCTGTCCAGGTGCGCGGTCCGGTCGCTGTAGAAAGCCTCCTCGCGCGCGGCGTTCACGTTGCTCCGCGACTGGAGGCCCACGTAGCTACCAATGCCCCCGAGCACCACGCCTCCGCCCAGCAAGGCGAGCGGAAGCACGGGCATGGAGCGCGTGCGGTGCACCGCCTCCTGCGCCGGTGCCGGAACGAGACCGGGCGACGGCGCGGGCGCAGGCTGCGCATCCGCTATCGCGACCGGCGCGTCCGGAGGTGGCCGGGGACTGCGCGCCAGCTCCCGCTGTACGTTCCTGCGCACCTCCTCGAAGTCGCGTGACACCTTGGGCGACACCTTCACCGGAAGGCTCGCGTCGGGCACCAGCGACAGCCCCTCCTTGAAGGAGGCCAGGGACTCCTGACGGCGCCCCAGGTCCGCGAGCACGATGCCCCGGAGGATGGCCACCCTGCCCCGCTCTCCGCCGTCGCGCGCCACGGCCTTCGCCGCGTCGAGTTGTTCGAGCGAGTGCTCGTAGTCGAGGTCCTCGTAGGCCCGGGACGCGGCGGACATCCGGGCCTGGAAGTCAGGGCCCGACGCGGCCACCGGCTGACTCCAGGCAGGCGACACCAGCATCAGCGCGACGCCGAGCACGATTCGCAGGTCCATGGGCGCGGAAGATACCACCCGCCTCCCGGCCGGAGTGCCTCGCGGCGCTATTTTGACACCACAGCATGTTTGTCATTGGCACTGGAATCAATGCCACCGGGCACCAGGCAGAATCAAGAATTAATAGCTAAAGCCGACTACACAGCAAATGCGATAGGGTGGCTCAGGCCGGCTTGATGCTGGCCCTTGAACTCCAAAGGAAGGGTATGTCCAAGCTCCAGAAGACCTTGCTGACGGCGTCCGTGGCCCTGTTGGGATTGAACGGGTGTGGTGGCGATGAAGGCGTGGAGGGGCCGGCGGGCGCCCTGCCGGAGGAGGTGGCCCTGGCCCAGGGTGTCGTCGCGCAGGCGGCGCCCGGGTGTCTGGTTTCTGACGTGGACACCGACGGCGACGGCGTCTGCGACAAGGTGGAGGCGCAGTACGGCACCAACCCGCAAAGCACCGACACGGACGGCGACCGCCTGAGCGACTACGCGGAGCTGTTCGGTTCCGGTGGCGTGAACCTGCCGACATTGGGCGCCAACGCGCGCCGCAAGGACATCTTCATCGAGGCGGACTACTACGCCAACCGCAAGCCCACACAGGGCGCGCTCAACCGGATCATCACCGCGTTCGCCAACGCGCCGGTGTCCAACCCGGACGGCAGCACGGGCATCAACCTGCACATCCTGCTGGACCAGCAGATCGCCACGGCGGACGCGGATCCGGACCTGAACCCGGTGTGGACGGACTTCGACACGATCAAGGCGAAGTACTTCGCCGCCGCCCGCGCGCCGTTCTTCCACTACATGCTGTTCGCCAACACCTACAGCGGGGGCACCTCCAGCGGCATCTCGCGCGGCATCCCCGCCCATGACTTCATCGTGACGCTGGGCGGCTGGTCCACCCCAGGCGGCACGGAGGCGCAGCAGGCAGGGACGCTCATGCACGAACTGGGGCACAACATCGGCCTGCGCCACGGTGGAACCGACAATGCCAACTACAAGCCCAACTACCTGAGCATCATGAACTACGAGTATCAGGTGTATGGCTTCACCGTCAGCGGCGCGGCGAATGTGTTCGACTATTCGCGCGTACGCGTAGCGTCCTTCAGCGAAGCGGCCATCAACGAGGTCGCGGCCTTCACGCCCGTGGCCCCCACCACGGAGGCGGACCTGGCGAAGATTGGCGGGCTGCGCTTCGTCAACGTCCAGGTCGCCGGCAACGCGAGCGCCAACCTGGACATGAACGCCAACGGCAGCATCCAGGCGGCCTCATACGCTCGGGACCTCAACCGCGACGGCAGCAGCGCCACGGTGTTCCCCGCGTCGCAGAACGACTGGGCGGTCATGGTGTTCGACGGAGGCGGCTCCATTGGCGACAGCGCGCTGGGCACCTCCCGCACGCTGGACCGGGCAGAGCCCTTCCTCGTCACGCCGGAGAAGATTGAGCCCTGCCTCACCGAGGACCAGTTCCTCGCCCGGTAGTCCCGAACCGGGAAGGTTTGCACACGTCCGCGAAGCCGCGGTGCGCAAGCGAATCTCCATCAGGCCCGGCGTTCATGCGACTGCGGGGACGCGTTGGGGCGTCGCCGTGAAGCCGCATGAACGCGGGGAGCGACGGACACCTGGTGAAGACCTGGGGGCGCGGGCTGTTGGGCGCGGTGATGCTGACGGCGACGGGCGCGAGTGCGGAGCCGTCGCCCAGCAACAGCGCGCAGGGCACGCAACTGCACGGCACGGGGTGCTTCGAGTCTATCAACATCCCGCTGGCGACCGTGGAGGTGCCAGCGCCTCCCGCTGGCGTGGGATGCGTCGTCGTTCGGCGCGCTGCGCATGGAGGGCCCCTGCTCACCCCGAAGCTGCCCGCGAACATCCGCAAGCGCATGGGGACGCGCATCAAGCCGCTGTACCGCTGCGCCAACAGCCATGGGCGCTACCTGCTGACCGACACGTCCACCTGTGACGGCGTCTCCCTCAAGATGGTGAACGGGGACCAGGGCATCGAGGGCTTCCTGTACAGCGCAGTGGACAGCGACAGCCCAGGTCAGCGGCGGCCACTGAAGCTGTGGAAGCACTCGCAGCTGGCGGGCGTCTTCGCCACATCCACCCAGGCCCCGGCCGGGTTCATCCACGTCCGGGACCTGGGCTTCCTGCCCTCGGTGGGCCAGCTGCCGGGCCGCGACCTCTGAGCCGGGTTTCTCATTGGAGCAACCCTCCTATGGCCCGTCAGCCTTACCCGTGCTGTCATGGGTTGCCATGACAGCCGTAGTCGGCTTCCGCCGAGCCGCGAGTGTTGCTGTCGTCTTCGCCCTCATCGGGTGCGGGTCCGCCACTGTCGGCGGTGGAGGAAGTCCGGCGCGCGCGAAGTGGGTCGGGTCGGTCATGACGCCGGACGGCGGTCAACTCCGGACGACCATCTACTATGGTCCCTGGCAGTGCAGCGCCGCGTTCCTGTCCCGCTGCGAGTCGAAGTGCGCGGCCCAGGGCTACCCGCTCATGGGCTGCATGTGGCTGGCCGACATCAAGGGGGACTGGAAGGGACGATACTTCTTCATGCCCGCGGAGGCCGGGGGCCGCCTCGCCATTACCCACTGTTGTTGCGACTACCCGGCCCTACGTGGACTGAGAGCGCCACCATGTCCATGAAGATCCAGCTGGCGGAGTTCTCCCGCCTCCACTTCCCCCGTCCGCCTGCGACGCCGGAGCAGATCACCGCCTTCGAGGCTCGCGTCGGATGGAAGCTGGATGCGGACCTGCGCGCCTTCTACCTGCATTCCGATGGAGGCACGCTCTTCGAGGAGGAGCCCGACGCGAGCTACCGCATCCTCCCGCTCGCGGAGATTCGCCGGGCCCGCGTCGCCATCATGGGTCGGGATGATGACCCGTACGGGGCTCCCTCGCAGTACACGGTGGTGGACATGCAGGACACCAACTACGTCATCCTGGACGTGGCCCAGCAGGCAGGTGGCTCGTATCTGCTCTTCGATGCGTGGCATGAGACGTATCCAGTGGCGAAGCGCATCGCATCCTCATTCGCGGAGTTCCTGGAGCGTGCCATGGCGAGCGACGGTTTCTCGTACTGGCTGGACGGCTGAGCACCACCCGCGCGCGACGCGTCTCTGCTCGACGTGATTTGATCCGGATGCCATCACGCATCCCCTCTCCCTGGATGGCCAGAGAGGGGGGATGCGCATCACCAGCCGAATGAGCATGCCGGGGTGTCCACGGAAGCGGCCGGCGAACACGCCCCGGCGGAGGCTCAGTCCGGCGGATGGCTCCACTGCGGGAGTTCATTCATCCGGGGCAGTGGCTCCTGCCAGGAGAACACCTGGTAGACATTCGCGAAGGGCATCCCCCAGACCTCATACCCCTCGATGCTCCAGTTGTTGCCTTCGCTTTCACTCCGGTCCCAGTTCGGCGCCTCATTCGGCGGTTCGAAGGCCCCATCGAAGGCCTTGTGCAGATAGGACGTCCACGAAGACCTGTTCCAGATCGTGACCGTCATCGTCTTTCCGTCCGGGTTCGGGCTGAAGGTCGCGCGGTAGTGGCCAATGACAAACGCGAACACCCCCTGGGTTTCATTGCGCCCCTGGACCCGCAGGGAGTGGAACTTGCCCCCTGCCATGTCCACGGCCTCCATCCACTCATTGCGGGCATTGATATAGGACATGCTGGAGCGCATGGCCTTCACCGGGACGGAGTCCGCGTTGAAATGGAGCTCCCGGGCCCCCGTGCCCGTTGCCCAGGAGAAGGCAATCTCAAACGCCCAGGCCCAGCTCTCCGCCCGCTCGGACTGCGTCATGGACACGTCCGGCCGGGTCGCTGGCCGGGTGGGCCCCCGAGGATTCGCGCTCATCGAGCTGGTCGGCCCCCGGCTCCCATACAACAACCAGGCCTCCTCGGGCGTGAGCTCCACGGACATGTTCACACCGCTGTCGTCGCTGGAGCTCTCCTTGCCGGTCGGGTCCGAGTCGGCCTCGGCGCCCCTCCCACGCCCGCACCCCGCGCAGCCGGTGCTGGGCCCCGTGACGTTTCCGGTCTCTCCCCACCCATGGGAGCCGTCACCTTGCGGCCCGTAGGTCGGGCCGTCGCCCGAGTAGCTCCCACCGCCCGAGGACGAACCGGGGCCGGACGTGCCATCTCCCCCGCCACCCGATGGGCCGTCGCCTGACCCGGTCGAGTCAAACCCCGTCGGATCCACGAACGCGAGCGGGTTGTTCAAGACGTAGCTGTACCGGTTGTACGACTGCCCGAAGTGCGGATACGTGACGTGCGGATCCGCGCTGAGGAACCGGCCCAGCACAGGGTCATACATGCGTCCCTTCATGTTGATGAGCCCCGACTCCGCGTCCGGCTCGTGACCGGTGAACCCCAGGTGCACCGCGCCGAAGGGCGGCGAGATGGGCGTGGTGAGCGACGCCGGTGAGCGGCGGCTTCCGAACGGATCGAACTTCATCCGCTCCTCCACGGCCCCCTGCGCGTTGGTGACCGTTTCCGTGGAGCCCAGGGGGTCCACGTGCAGGAACAGCTCCTGGTCCGGCTGGAAGGTGCCGCCACTCTGCGTCCAGACCACCTGCGCCACCTGCCGGTCCGCGCCGTGGATCTTGAAGACGTGCTCGACGGTGGAGCTTCTCCGCCGCTGCTCGTAGACCTCTCCCGCGTACAGCGTCTGATCCGTCGTGCTGCCCTGCGTGGACCTGCCCACCCGCTGCCGGTTCGCGTCATAGAAATACAGCGTCGACTGGCCTCCCACGGAGAGGGAGGCAGGAAGGTCGAACGACGTATAGGACACCTGCCGCCCCGCCCCCGTGAGCTGCCGGCCGTTGGCGTCGTAGGTGTAACTCGACGTCACGCCTCCCTGGCTCATGCTCGTCACGGCGTGCGGGCCGGCCCCCGAGCCATACCCATACGTCACCGTGGAGCCCGGACCGGACACCACCGTCCGGTCCAGGAGGTTGCCGTTCGGTGCATGGTGGTAGCGCAGCTCGGACAGGCTCCCGCCCTGCGCCACCTTCCAGGTCGTCAGGCGATCCAGCCGGTCGTAGGTGAAGTTCTCCACCGTCTGGGCCAACAGGTCCTGGCGTTGCGACAGGTTGCCGTTGGGCTCGTACGTGTAGGCCAGATCCTGGAGCGTCGTCAGGCCCAGCGTGGTCCGGATGGAGCGGACCTTCCCGTCCAGGTCGTACTGCCGCACCGTCTCCGCCGCGTTGCCCATCCGCTCGGTCGTGAGCTGGCCATAGGCGTTGTAGGCCTGCGCCTCCCAGTAGAGGTGCTGGGTGGCCGGGTCCTGCACCGCGCGGAGGTAGCCCCGGTCGTTGTACAGGCGCTCCACCTGGAGCCGCGCCCTGCCCGTCACGGCGGGATAGGTCAGGGTCTGGAGCCGGCCATAGGCGTCGTAGGTCCGGTCGATGTCCGCGAGGAAGAGCAGGTTGTTGGCGATCCACGCGGTCTGCTTCGGCCGCGACAGCGCGTCGAAGGTCGTCTCCATCCGGACCACCGCGTAGTGGCTGGCGTTGGTGCTCACCGCCACCTTGCCGATGCCATGGAGCGCGGTGTCCCAGGTGAAGTTGGAGCGGCCGTCTGACTTGTCCACCTGGGTGATCCGCCCCAGGGCATCTCGCGTGTACGTGGTCAGCGCGCCCATCGCGTCACGCGTGTCCTTCGACTCCCCGAACGCGTTGAAGTTGAACCGGCGATCGCCCGCGTCCGGATCGACCATGCGGACCCGGCGCCCGCGCACGTCGTATTCGAAGGACGTGGTGTTCACGCCGCCAGGCTGCCGGACGCCCGTCATCACTCCGAAGGGGCCGTAGGTGTAATACGTGTAGACACCGGGCCCGCCGCCCTCCAACTCGAAGTCGGCGCTGCCGCTCACGCGCTTCAGGTCGTCGAACTGGAGGACCGTGGTGTTCCGCTTCTCATCGAAGCTGGTGACGTAGCGGCCAGAGAACCGGCGCTCCTTGAACGTGCCGTCCGGGTGCTGCTCCCGCAGCGGACGATCCAGGTTGTCGTACGTGCTGGTGAACGACACCGCGGGCGCGGAGTCCAGGTGCGGCAACGCCCGGGACACCGGGCGCCCCTTCGCGTCGTAGACCTGCTCCATGACGACATATGCCCCGTCAAACCCCTGCCAGCGGCGGAGCACCTCCCGCCCCAACCGGTCGTAGGTGATCTCCGCGCTCCGCGACGTGGCGGGCCCCGTCTTCACCGACGCGGAGACCTTCGGCCGCCCCGTCGCATCCGCCAGGTGGCTGTACGTCACGTCCGCGGAGTCGGGCGAGTCCTCGAAGCGCAGCCGGCCCAGCCCGTCATACCGGTACTTCACCTGGACCCCGTTCGGATCCTGCACGGCCCCCACCACCCCGAGCCCCGGATGACGGGCGAGCTCCTGCGTGTGCCCCAGCGCGTTGGTGAACGCCTTCGGGTACGTCTGGTCGAGGTCGTCGTAGGCGATGCGTTCGGTGCGGACCTGTCCCGAGCCCTCCGACACCACGGCGGAGACGAGCCCGAAGCCCGCGTCCCGCTCGTAGGTCGTCGTGAGCAGCAGCTCCGATCCACCGTCGACGACACCCGAGGGCGCCGTCGGCTCCACCCGCGTCCGCTGGAGCAGCCCCGTCACCGGGTAGTAGTCGTGCTCGACGACCCGCGTCCGCGTCCCTCCATCCAGGATGGTGTGGGTCTGGCTGAGCCGCCGCTGCTGGCTGATGAGCCAGTCCGATTCGGAGGTGTCGAACTGCGCGGTCGTGAGCATCCGGTAGCGGTTCCCACTGGCGGCACCGCTGACGACCTCGTCCGTGAGCTCCTCCAGGCTCGTCACGTTGCCGTAGGCATCCTGGGCACGCGTCTTCTGGCCCTGGAACAGCAGATGGCCGCCCTCCTTCTCCTGCCAGGCCAGCGTCTCCGGGTACACGTCCAGCACCTTGCCGCCGTGACGGGAGTCCGCTTTGTAGGTGCTGGAGGTCACCACCTCGTAGGTGCCGCCGTCCTCCAGGGGGATCACGGTCCGCTGCTCCAGCGGGAGCCCGGCCTTCGTGTAGAACGTGCCCTCGCGCGTGACATTGTCGTACGTCGCGGTGCGGGTCGACAGGCGGAGCAGGTCCTGCTCGACGCGCCGGGCGAACCCCAGCCAGCCGCGTCCCCTCCGGTCGAAACGGCCATCCTGGTAGGTGAACTTCATGGCGCGAGGCTGGGCGAGCCCCGAGTCCTGTTCGTGGAGCCGCACCAGCCAGAGCCCCGTGCATGCACACCGCGTGGGGTACGCGCAGCTCTGCGCCGGGGTGTAGACGAGGGCGTCCGACAGCGGCGCGTACTCGAAGCGCTCGAACGCGCCCAGGCCATCATCCACGCGCGTGAGCAGGTCGCCGGGAGTCCCCTGGCGCACGTAGACGTGGAGGGTGCCGTTGACGACCTGGACGAAGTCCAGCTGGCCGTCGCCGTTCACGTCCAGGACGTTGGACCAGTCCCAACCCGCGGGCTCGGTGGCGGTGCCGGGGAACTGGCTGCCCACCGTGAACGGAAGCCGGACCTGCGTGAAGCCCGTGCCCGTCGACACCAGCACGGTGACCTTTCGCGGCAGCATGGGCGCCAGCGGATCCGAGCTCCCGCCCATCAGCAGCAGGTCGTGCCGGCCATCGCCGTTGTAGTCCACGACCCGGACGCCCGAGTCATCCAGGTTGAGCGTCCCCACCGTGTGGTTCTGGGCGCCCACGTTCCAGGCCACCGGCTCGGCGAAGCCATGCCCCGTGTTCACCGCGACACGCAGCTGCCCCTGGCTCACCTGCGCGGCCACGGCGTCCATCAGGCCGTCGCCCGTGACGTCCGCGAAGTAGTACTGCTTGCCGTCGTCCTGGGCGAGCGACAGCGGCTGCGTCACCACGGTGTTCGTCGTGCCCTCCAGCCCGTACGCCTGGAAGCCCACGCCCGTGGAGCGGAGCAGCAGGCTCGACTTCCCGCTGCCGTTCACGTCCACGGCATAACCACGGACGTTGTTCTCGTGCCGCGGCGTCGTCGTCACATAGCTGGCGAGCGTGCCCGCGTTGTTCAGCCGGTAGCCCAGCGTCTGCCCCGGCGTGCCGCCCTGCGCGTAGGCCCCCACGCCCCGAACCCACTCCGCGAAGCCGTCGCCGTTCAGGTCGAGCACGTACAGGCCGCGGGCCTGGTGCACCCAGGGCTCCTGCGCGTCGTCGACGAACTCGAACGCCGTGGGGGAACCGGAGGCCGTGGGACGGTAGAGGCAGTTCCGGTACTGGTAGCCGCCGAGCGAGGACACCTTCTTCCCGGTGATGACCAGCTCCAGCCGATCATCCCCGTCGATGTCCAGGTACCGCTCCTCTCCGTCGGGGCAATGGCTGTCGTAGTACTTCACGGTGCGGGGCGTGGCGTCGATGCCGGTCCCCGTGCTCAGGTAGAAGAACGCCGCGCCCTGGATGAGGTCGTCGCGCCCGTCCCCGTTGATGTCGCCCGTGAGCAGGTGGCCCTCGCCGTGGGCGATGTTCGTGTCGATCTCCGTGAAGGTCGCGTCCCCCGGGGTCCAGGTGAAGCGCGTGCCAGGCAGACACACGCCCGTGCCGTCACACTCCTGCACCGCGTCCAGCCGGCTTCGCTGGCTGAGCGTGGCCAGGCCATAGGTCAGGGTGTAGGAGCGCAGCAGGCCCGGCGTCGCCGGGTTGGGGCCCCACATCTCGATGCGCTTCAGCCGCTGCGTGTGCTTCTGCTTGAACCCGCCGACGAAGGAGTCGCTCGGGTCGGGCCGCGCCTCGTACTGGAACCGGACCGACCGCGTCGTCGTGCCCTGCGGATCCGCCGTGGAGGCGGTGTAGTCGATGCGGTCCGGGAGCTGCTCGATGGCGGAGGGGTCGCTCGGGTGGGATTGGAGGCGGTAGTCCACCCGGAGGGAGTTCCCCGAGCGGTCCTCCATCCGGGAGACACCCCACGCCCAGCGGACCTGCTGGCTGTAGTCCGTCGTGTAGAAGCGCGGCACGGAGGGGCTCTGGTAGCTCAGCGTCACGCTCGCGCGCGGGCCCTCCAGCGAGGCGTTGACGCCCCCGCCCATCGTCAGGATGCGGCCGTCCTTCAGGAAGACCTTGAAGGACGTGGGCCCCCGCGTGTCGGGGCTGAGGGACACGACCTTGATGTGGGCATCCTGCTCGGTGCGGTACTCGGAGCGGTGCCCGCCGTAGGTGCTGGAGGTCCCCGTGGGCCCGCCCGTCAGGACCAGCCGCTGACCATCCAGGCAGAAGCGGTCGCCCGCGTCGCCGTTGTCGAACCGGATCTCCCGGTCCGCGCCCTCGTGGAGGGTGGTCCGGCGGCAGCGGGTGATGCGCGACAGGCCCGACAGCGACCAGCCCACGCCCAGCTCCCCGTTGCCCATGCCGCTGTCGTACTGGAGCGCCAGGCCAGGCTGCATGCCCGCGCGGCCATCCGGCACCCACAAGGGAATGGAGTAGGCCGCAGTGCCGCCATGGCGGACCAGCCCCTGTCCCGAGAGTGTCCCCACGGCCAACCCGTTCACGGTCTCCGTGGCCAGGACCGTATCGGACGGAAGGCCCAGCGGGGCCGCCTGGGACGCGACCTGGTGCGGGCTCGCGGGGGCGGGAGCACAGTGGAGCAGCGGAAGGGACGCGAGCGCGCCCACCAGGACAGAAATCCGCCGTCTGCGTCCATGTGAGGCTCCGGGGGAAGGAAGAAAGGGAATGCGCGCGCGATGCGCGACAGGAAACCGTCGTCTCAGGGGCATGGACGTTCCGGGAGTGGAGAGGAGCGATGATTCCTGCCTCCGGCCTGGCAGACCCCCTGGATAGTCCCGGTGGCGTGACCGGAGCGTGACGGCCCTTCAACGCCCTCCCGCACGCGAGAGGCGCTCGAGGACCTGGGAGACCCTCGCGGTCCCGGAGCCGTGGACGGAGAGGACCTCCACTCCCAACTCATAAGGGTCGTCGAGCAGGATCCAGGCGAGCTTCTCGTCCACGTCCCTGCGCAGCTGGGAATCTTCGTGCGCGGGGAGGCGGATGCGATCGCGCTCCTCGATGGGGACGAAGACGACGAGGTCCAGGGTCTTCAGGGCGGAACGGATCCGGGTCAGCCACTCCTCGACGTCGAACGCATCGGAGTCCTCGTGCGTCAGGAGGTACCCGAGAAAGTCGAGGGGGCAGCGATCAAACAGGATGTTTCGCGTGTCCTCTTCTTCGAGCAGCTCCAGGGAGCGGCGGAGCTGTTCGAGGAAGTCCTCCAGGCACGGTGGAGACGCGAACTCGTAACCCTCCTCTTCGAGCAGGTGGTACGGCTCGTCGACGACCCGATACTCCGTGAGCTCTTCCCCCAGGTCTTCAATGAGCGTCGATTTGCCCACGCGGTGCGTGCCACTCATTGCGATGCGCATGCGTGCCGGACTCCTTGCCCTCCGGTGATGGGGAGGAGGCGCTCGGCCCCCTCCCCGTCACGGCCCTGCCTACCGGCTCAGACCGCGCTGGCGGTTGAGGAAGGCGTCGCCGCGGGCGGCATCATAGTCGGTGCGCAGGTCCGGGTTGGCGATCTGCTCACCGAAGGTGCGGTGGAACGGAATGGCCTGCGAGGGCTGCTGGGCCCGCTCCTGGAGGCAGGACGTCACCCAGCGCTGGATCTGATCAATGGTCAGGTCCTTGAGCTTGCCCGCGCCGGGGATGGGCAGGTTGGGCAGCAGCGACTTGGCGGAGAAGAGCAGATCCACCATGCCCTTCACGGCCTCGTTGCGCTTGCCCAGTTCGTCCAGGGACACCTGGAAGCCGCCCTCCAGCGCGCCCACCATGCTGCCCATGAGGCGCGCGCCGCGCTTCGCGTCCTGCGACGGCGGGTTCTCGTTGGCGTGCCGCGCGAGCCCGGCGTTCATCGTCCCCAGGCGCTGCATGACGTTCTGGCGGAACGCATCGCTGCCCGCGAAGTCCTGCGGCGGAGAGAAGAGCGTCCGGGCGAAGAACTCGGACATCTTCTTCTGGCCATCCAGCCCCAGCGAGCCCGAGCTGTCCTGCAGCGACGACAGCACCGCGTCACCATGCTGGGTGAAGAAGCGGGCCGCGGCGGCGCGCGACTCGCGGTTCTCCCCCAGCTTGTCGATGGAGTTCGTGAACAGCTGCACCGACTCCGCCGTGGGCGGGTTGATGCGGCCGGCGGCGTCCAGCAGGCGCCCCAGCGCGGGGGAGGAGGTGGCGTCAGGGCCGGAGGCGTTGATGTTCTTGATGACATCCGCCATGCCCTCCCCGTTCGCCGCCAGGAACGACTGGAGCCTGTCCGGCGGCATGCCCGCCAGCGCCGTGGCCACCGCCGCGCTGCGCTGCGGATCATCCCCACCGCTCGCGCGGACGATGTCCATCTCCGCCTTCGCATACGTCTCGATGAGGTCCGGGTTGCCCGTGCCAGCGATGATGCCCGCCAGCCCCTCATGCGTCGCCCCGGGCAGCGCACCGCGGCCGGACGTGGCCACCGCCGCCGACAGCTCCTGGGGAGACACCGCGCCGGAGCGATAGGCATTGTCCAGCGCCTGGGACAGCCGCGTGCGGTCCGCTTCCGGCAGCCGCTGCACGCTGTCCAGGATGCCGCCGGCCACGGGGCCGAAGTGGAACATCATGTCCATGAACGCCGCCTGCTTGGCCGGGTCCGGGTTGTTCCTCAGCCACTCGGACACGGCGGTGGCGTCCCGGCCGTCGCTGGAGTTCGCGATGGCCTGCTGCGCCGAACGCAGCTCCGTGGGCGACA
The DNA here is from genome assembly GCF_003668895.1 of Corallococcus sp. AB045. Lineage (NCBI taxonomy): Bacteria > Pseudomonadati > Myxococcota > Myxococcia > Myxococcales > Myxococcaceae > Corallococcus > Corallococcus sp. AB045. Next base: position 48,045 of record NZ_RAWN01000029.1, on the reverse strand, counting down.
GCGCCGCGGGCGCTACCGGGGTCGCGCTCGTCGTCCGCACCTCCTCCGCCCCCGCGGGCGCCGCGCCCAGGCGGTTCGCCGTCACCTGCGTCCCCGCCGCCGGCTGGAACCCGTCCGCCCCCGTTCCGGGACGCACCGCGTTGTTCTGCGCGACTGGCCGCGCCGGGGCCTGTGGCGCAGTGGGCTCCGCGGGCTTCGTCTCGATGGGTCGGGGTGCGTTGCGCTGGATGGGCGTCGTCATGGTGGTTCCCCCTCGTCCCCGGCTCGGGGCGGCTGGTTGGCGAGGCAAGATCCGCCTCGTTTTCCGCGATTATCGCCTGCATGGCGCCCCAGTTGCGGCGCCCGCGGAATGGGAGCCCCGGCCGGACATCCACCCACACGAACCTACGGCTTTCGCGGTGCCTCGCCCAACCAGCGACGGACTTCGTCCAGGTACTCGCGCGGCAGTGCGTGCCCGCTGTCGAAGGACCGGCGCGTCTTGCGCTTGGAGGGCGCGGCGTCGAACAGCTTCTGGGTGTCCTCCTCGGTGGAGAAGACATCGCGGTTCGCGGTCAACAGCAGCCAGGCCTGATGAACCTGGCCCATCCGGTTCACCGGTGCGGCGTCGCCCAGCACGGGGTCGACATGGGGTGGCACCATCGTCACCAGATGGGTGATCCGAGGCTCGCGCGAGGCCAGCAGGAGGCCCACCTGGGCGCCCATGCTGTAGCCGGCGACGAGCACCTTCGGCGGCTTCTTGCCGTTGGCGAGCACCTTCGCGAGGAGCGCCTGCGCATCACGCACGGTGTCGACAATCATCGCTTGATAGGGACCGGGCTCTCCCGCGTGTGCTCGCTTCGCGAGGGCTCCGGGCCGCGCGTCGGGGGTCGCTCGCGCGCCGTGCCGTCTCGCGTCCATGAGGTAGACGCGATAGCCGGCACTCCGCAGATGCTCCGTCAGTGCGCCCCCGAAGGTCGGCTCCGCATCCGACAGCCAGTCGTCCTTGCTCCGGGTGAGGCCGTGCAGCAGGACGGCCACGGGCGGGTTCGTCCCCTTCCCTTCCGGCTCCAGCACCCACGCGGGAATCCGCTCTCCATCCTCCGCGCGGACCTCCAGGGGGACCGCGGGGCTCGCGGCGTGGGCCACGGAGGTGACCAGGAACATCAGAGCCAGGAACAGCGAACGCATCATCACGGGACTCCTCGTTGGAGAGAGGCCGTGAAGGGTGCGGGAGCGGCGGTCAGCCAGGCGTCACTCACGCGCTGACATTCGTTTGACGTAGACGCGGGTAGCATCCGGGTCACTCCCATGCGCGTGCTCGTCATCGAGGACAACCGCGACCTCCAGGCCAACATCGCGCGGTTCCTGGAGCCGGACTTCCAGTTGGACTTCGCGAGCACCGGGCCCGAGGGGCTCGCGCTCGCGCTGGGCCACCCGTACGACGTCATCGTGCTGGACGTGATGCTGCCCGGCATGAGCGGCCTCGAGGTGTGCGAGCGATACCGGCAGGTCGCGCCCCGGCTCGTCCCCATCCTGATGCTGACCGCCAGGGACACGCTCGAGGACAAGGAAGCGGGCTTCCAGGCAGGCGCGGACGACTACCTCGTCAAGCCGTTCTCGCTCCGGGAGCTGCGCTGGCGCCTGGAAGCCCTGGCGCGCCGGCCCGTTCCGCCGAGCGGGCGGAAGCTGACACGGGGCGGGCTCACGCTGGAGCCGGAGAGCGGGCACACGCAATGGGGTGGGCGCTCCGTGCGGCTCAACCGCACCGAGGCACTCCTCCTGCGGTGGCTGATGGAGGCCGCGCCCGAAGCCATCCCCGCGGCCACGCTGGCGGAGCGGCTCTGGGGGGACGAAGCCCCCGAGTCCAGCGCGCTGCGCACGCACGTCTATGCCCTGCGCAAGGCGCTCGCCGGGCTGGGGCTCGACGATGCCATCACCACCCTGCGCAACGAGGGGTACCGCCTGGATGCGCGCTAGGTCCAGCAGGTCGGTGCGCGCCGTACTCCAGCGCGCCATGGGGCTGTCCGCCGCGTTCGCGCTGGTGCTGATGGGCGGGTTCTTCACGCTGTTCAGCTACGACCTCGAGGACGTCATCTTCAGCCGCATCGTGGCCGCGGAAGCGGACCGGAGCGAGCCAGGTCACGTCCCCGGAATCACGCGGTATGACGGTCACTCCGCGCTGCCGCCGTGGCTCGCGGAGCGCCTGCGTCCAGACGCGCCTCCGAGAGAATACGAGGTGCCCGCCGGGAGCCACGGACACTTCCACGTCGCGGTGCGCCCCGGCGCGGGTGGAGAGCGCCGGTACTTCGCGTTCGACGTGACGCGCCTGACGAGCACGACGGACCACCTGAAGCGGACCGCAGGGCTGCTCCTCACCAGTGCACTGCTGGCGTTGCTGGCCGCCGCGATCCTCGCCCGACTCGTGGCCCGCCGGCTCGGTCGGCCGCTGGAGCGGATGGTGGAGTGGATCCAGGCCGAAGGGGCACCGCCGCCCGAGGATGACGGCGGAGTGGCCGAGGTCCGGGCGCTGAGAGACGCGCTGCTCGCACGCGACGCGCGCATCCAGGAGCAGCTGGAGCGTGAGCGGCGGTTCAACCGCGACGCCAGCCACGAGCTGCGCACGCCATTGGCCGTGGCCCAGGGCGCGGTGGAGATCCTGGAGCTCGACCCACCGCGAGACGCGGAGACGTTCGACCGGCTGCGCCGGGCCGTGAGCCAGATGGGCCTGCTGACGGAGGGCATCCTCTGGCTGGCCCGCGAGCGCCGCGCAGAGGAGCGCTGCGACCTGCACCGCGTCTCGCGAGAGCTGCTCGCGTTGTACGGGCATCTGCGGCGCAGAGACAGCATCGAGCTCACCATCGAGTCCGGGGGCGAAGTCCACGCGCCCATCCCTGCATCCGTCGCCCGGGTGATGATGGGCAACCTCCTCAAGAACGCGCTCGCCTACACGGACGAAGGGCGCGTCGTGATCACCATCGAGCCCCAGGCGTGGACCCTGACCGACACGGGGGTTGGCTTTGGCCGCGCCGAGCCCGGGAGCGAGAGCCACGGCATCGGCCTGTCGCTGGTGGAACGACTTGCCCAGCGCTTCGGATGGACGCTGTCCATCGACTCCCTGGAGCCCCGAGGCACGCGCGTGCGGCTGAGCTGGCGCGGAGAGGACGACATGCCAGTCATGAGGTGACGTGAACGTTTGGCCTGGCAGCCCTGGCCGTGCTGTCATCGATTGCCATGACAGCCGTTGTCGCCTTCTCTTGCCGCGCCGGAAGGCCCTCACGTTACATCTCGTTCCACACCATCACCCTCTCGGAGACCGCGCGAGACGCCTCAGCGCCCCTTCGTACTCACGGGTGGACTGATTGAATATCGACTGAACTTCTCCATCACTAAACGTTGGCGGCGAGCCGTCTTTGTCCTCAGACAAGTCACGGCCGCTGACGGCATCCGCTATGAACTGCTTGAGATGAACTCCGCAGTGGACCCTCCTTCTCCACGGCACGTTCGGCATCGCTACTCAGCGTTCCTCCCCATCGATCTGATCAAGGCGGCAGCGAGGGCGGATGTCGAGCGCCTGAAAGAGCGTTTTCGCGTCGAACTCAATGGTTCGGACTTCAGGCTCGAAGAGATCCCGCTGGCGAATTCACCAAAGCAGTGAAGTCTCACGGCCGCCGCACTTCGGCAGAGCACTCGCGATGGTGGGCGTCCACCATGAAACGGGTGGCGGCGCAGGCGCCCATGCCAAGGACGCTCACGCCTCGCTGGCGCCCTCCATCAGGAAGTCGATGACGGCGCGCACGGCGGGCAACTGGCCCCTGCGGTGTGGCGTCAGAATCGTCGTCGTCACCGTGCCCCCGGTCCAGGCGGGAAGCACCTGCACCAGCCGCCCGGCCTCCACGTCCACGCGGGTGAACGTCTCCGGCAGACAGACGACGCCCAGCCCGGCCGTGGCTGCCTTCAAGAGCACCAGCGACTCATCGGCGGTCATGCGTGCCCGCGGCATCACGGTGACCGTCTCCCCCGCCCGCCCACTCAGCCGCCATTGGGTGGCCGTGGCGTGGGTCAGGAGGCCGTCGTGTTCGCTCAAGTCCTCGGGCCTGCGGATCCTGCCGCGGCCGGACAGGTAGCCGGGCGACGCCACCAGAATGGTGGACTCCACCGCGAGCCGGCGCTGCACCAGGCCCGAGGCGGGCAAGGGCGAGAAGTGACTGCGCACGGCGATGTCGAATCCCTCCTGCACCAGGTCCACGAAGCGGTCCGTCGCGTGCAGCTCGACGCGCACCTTGGGATGCGCCAGCGCCAGCAGCGGCAGACGCTCCGCGAGCCGGAACTGCGCCGTGGGGACCGACGTGGTGATTCGCACCACGCCACGGGGCTCCGCCTGCCGGCGGCGCACCACGTTCTCCGCGGCCTCCGCCTCCATCACGGCGGCGCGGGCATGGTCGAGGAAGTCCCGCCCCACGTCCGTCAGCGTGAAGCTCCGCGACGTGCGCTGGATCAGCCGGGCGCCCAGCGCGTCCTCCAATTCGGCCACGCGCTTGCTCACCGTGGATTTGGGAATGCCCAGCCGCCGCGCCGCCGCGGCGAAGCCACCGCTCTCCACGGCCTGGACGAAGAGATGGAGGTCGTTGAGATTCAAGGGCCGCCTCATCGTCCACGGGTGTGGACCTTGCGTTCGCGTTCCCGTGTCTACACGGCGCGCGTCGCCACGGCCATCTTGTCCCCATCGAAGGCATCACGCCTTCCCCTCCGGACAGGAGCTTCACCTTGGCACTGCCTACCCTCTTCTACGGTGTCCCCTCTGGCTGCTCGTTTGGCTCCATCGTCGCGCTGGAGTGGCTGGGCCGGCCCTACCAGCTGTGCCGCATCACCATGCCAGAGGACGTCACCACCGCGGACTACCGCCGGATCAACCCCGTCGCGGAGACGCCCACCTTGATGACGGAGACGGGCGCGCGCATCAGCGAAAGCATGGCCATCCTCAACCACCTGGGTGCACGCGGCGTGGGCACCGGGCTGTCGTTCGCCCAGGGCACCGAGGACTTCGACCGGTTGAATCAGATGCTCGCGTACCTGAACACCACCTTCTTCAGCGCCTTCTCGCCGCTCTGGTACGCGCTCGAGCACGCCGAGCTGCCGGAGTCCGAAAAGCAGGCGCTGCGCAACCTCGGAGCCCGCAAGGTGGTCTCCGCGCACGCGAACCTGGAGGCACTGATGGGCGACACGCCGTGGCTTCTGGGCGACCACCGCACGCTGGCGGATGCCTACTTCATCGGCATCGCCCGGTGGACCCGGTACCACGAGGTGCTGGACCGCCGCGACTCCCCGAAGATCCAGGGCCTCTTCGAGCGGCTGGAGGCGGACACCAGCGTGCGCTTCGCCCATGCCATTGAAAAGGGCGAAACGCCGCGGGGCAGCGGCGCCTTCCAGGGGCACATCCGCCTCGCGGAGGCCCTGCAACGGCTGCCCGCGTGAGCCGGGAAACCCCAGCGTGCTCCCATGGCGGCACGCTGGAAGATGCCGAGGAGGGGTGCGCCCAGACAGCGCACCCTTCCTCGATCAGTGTCAGCTACATCTCGGCGCCGCCGCCGTAGCAACGGCAACCAATGCCGTTGCAGATCATGACCGTGCCGGGCCCGCAGCCATCCGGGGTACCGCATGCACCGACCTCCATCGCGCAAGCCTGGTTCGACGGGCAGCTACCGCACGAGTAGGAGGAGAAGCATTCATCCGAGAACGTGCCGCACTGTCTGCCGTAGCAGGCCTGTTCCTGGGTCCGGGGCGTGCAGGTGCCACAGACATTCGGGGTTCCCGTACCGCCGCAAGACTCAGGGGCCGTGCACGAACCACAGTTGAGCATCCCCCCGCAGCCGTCAGACACGCTGCCGCAGTTCTTGCCCAGCTGCTCGCACGTCTTGGGCATGCAGCAGCTTCCGCTCCCGAGGCAGACCTGTCCCTGATCGCAGGTGCCGCAGTTCAGCGTGCCGCCGCAGCCGTCGGACACGGAGCCGCAGGTACGGCCCAGCTCCGAGCACGTCTTGGGGGCACAGCAGTTGCCCGCGGCGGTGCAGACATTGCCCGTGGAGCAACTGCCGCAGTCGAGCGCGTTGCCACAGCCATCCACCGCGGGACCACAGGCGCGTCCCTGCGTCGCGCAGGTGCTCGGCGTGCAGCACATGTTGTCCGTCTTGCAGAGCTGACCGGTCGGGCAGCTTCCGCAGTCGAGCCGGCCATGCGTCGTCTCCGGGATGACGCCACACTGCTTGCCCACCCGTGAGCAGATGTCCGGAGACACCCGCGGCGTCACGAGCTGGTCCATGAGGTCCACGTGTGCGGCGTAGTTCGTCCTCGGCGCACTCGCGGGGGGCGTCCGGATGTTGATGCCCGAATGCGCGGTGGCGCCCAGCGCCTTCGACTGGCGCGCCCTCAGCCCCGCCCCCACCAGCACATCCGGAGTCTCCCCGGGATTCGTCATCCAGAGGGCCACTTCCGTATCCGGCGGCGGCGAATCCGTCAGGAGGACGGCCTGGCCCTGGTCGAAGGGCGTGAGCAGCGTCTGCCCGACGGTGTTTCCCAGGACGAACAGCGGCGCGGTGATGGCCCGCGGCATGAACTGGCTTCGGCTCAAGCCGTCCACGCGGATGAGCAGGCCGTCCTGGAGCGTGACCTCCGCCCCATCACGCCAGACGGTGAAGCCCTCTTGAATGTGGACGGGCTCCACGGAGACCACCGTCCCCAGGCCCGAATTCTGGGACCGGATCGCGGGGGCAGGCGCAGGCGCAGGCGCGGGCGCGCGGGCGGCGGGGGCCTTGTCGCTACACGCGAGTGACAGGCCCAACAGAAGTGTCAGCAATAGGCGGTTCATCAGAATTCGATCTCCAGGTCATCCAGGGCAACGCTTCCCTGAGCGGTCTCGCCATCCGCCAACCGGATGCGGACCTTCGTGATGTTTCCAAGGTCGACGTCCGTCGCCGTGCCCGCGAAGCCCGCGAGCGGCAAGCGGAACGTCTTGAAGGCGGCCGACGTCGTGTTCATCAAAGCGCTGATGGGATTGATCGAGCCGTCATCCCGGTAGCGGTCCTCCGGCCACCAGATTCCCGCCCCGTAGATGGAAGGGACCTGGCCGAACCCATTCAACGACATCGCCTCGACGTGGCCCGCCCCGTCCTCCAGCTCCACCCGGAAGCTCAGCGCAGTCCCAGCGGCCGTGTAGGCATGGCCCGGAACCTGGGCGACCCGGAAGTTGAGGCTGCGGGCCAGCCGCAGGTCCTGCTTTCCGACGGGAACCGTCTGTTCATACGCCTGGTTGCCATTCCAGGCGAAGCGCGCCCCCTTGGTGGCCTGGAAGAAGCGGTTGGCGGGCTCCGCCTCCAGCAGCAGGTCGGTGTCCAGCAGCGGTCCTTCGGACAACTCGGCCAGGGTGGAGGTGACCGGCGCCCCCGCGCTGGAGAGCGTCAGTTGGGAGTTGGATTCATAATCATCCAAAACCAGTCGGGTCCGGGTGGCAAGCCGCGCCTGGGAATACATCGAGAGCCCGGCAGGAGTTCCCAGGGGAGCCAGGGTCGCCGGCTGCTGCAGGAAGTAGTCGCCCGCCGCGCGAGACCCTTCGTCCACGAACCTCAGGAACGCCGTGATGTAGGCGGTCGCGACCAGCCGCTGCGGTGCGCCGTCGATCAGCGTGCCGGCGGCTCCCACCGGAGTGTCCAGGATCTGCCGGTCGAACTGATCCTGATAGGTTATCGGGTCTCTTCCCTTCCAGAGCAACTGCACGTTCGCATCGCTGGCCGGCCAGCTCGTATTGAAGTGGTTGTGGTTGGCCCCTTCGATGCGGAGCGCGAAGCGGTCCCCCTGGGCACGGTCGTAGTGGATGAAGGGCCGCACGGTGGACATCGCTCCGTTCACGTCGCCATCCGCGGAGCCATACATCAACAGATACGGCACGTTGGACGGAGTGATGGGAAGCTTCTCCACCGCGAAGCTCACCGGCGCCAGGCTGATGATGCCCTTGATGTTGCTCGGACTCAGCCCCGTGAGCGTCCCGCCTGGAGGCACGGATCCGAAGGCCGGAGCACCCGAGGCGTACTGGATGAGCTGGTGCTGGGCCACGACCGCCGCCTCACCGCCGCGCGAATGCCCCATGAGATAAATCCGGGACGCGTCGATCTTGCCCGCGATGGCGGGGACCGCCGTGGAGTTGGTCAGGAGCAATTCAAGGTTCTTCAACAGGACCCAGGCTCGAGCCTGGATGCCCGGGGTCGGCCGCCACCGGTTCGGCGGGATGGCGGGATAGCCACCGTAGACATTGCCGCTCAGTCCATCGAGGTCAATGCTGACGGTGATGAAGCCTTGCGAGGCCAGGTGCTCCTGGAGGTACCGGTAGCCCTGGTAGTTCTCGCTCGACGTCATGTCGGGATCCACCGTCACCGCGACCCGCTTGGCCCCGGGGGCGGGCTCGATGAACAGGGTGCGGGGGGTGTGATTGCCGTGCGCGATCATCACCAGCGGGCGCTTGACGGACAGGTCGGTCGGGAAGACCGCCAGTCCCCTCAGGGGCAGGAGGGCTCCGGCGGGGGTGACCTCATCCCATCCGCCCGGCAGACGCGTCGTGAACTTGGGCTTCGAAAAGGTGTCGCCAAATTCGAAGCTCTGGATGCCCAACCCTCCCGGTGTCACATAGGAGCCCTCCACGTCGACCGCGGGCAGTCCTTCGGGGCTCACCAGCAGGTCTCCCGGATCCAACCGGCCATCCCCCACGAAGTCCGCGGGCGCGTCCGCGAAGTTTCCGAAATCATAGACGACGTCATAGGACCCTTCGGCCGCCGCGGCCCAGAGGGTGAGGATTTCGGGGTCCACATTGGCGGCCCCGACATCCAGCTGCTTCACGGCGCCAGCGGCGGGAACCTGGACGAGGTTGGCGTTCGCGGCCCACAACACCGCGTCCCGGTGGGCCACCAGGTAGACGTTCGCCCGGCGTCCCGTGCGCTCACGCTGACGGGTCCGATCCAACGCGACCTTGACGGGGCGGCCCACGTTGACGGTGCGCAGTTCCCGGAAGTGGGGAGTGTTCACCGTGTCCTCGATGCCCACGGCCGCTGGCGTAGGCGCCAGCCGGTAGCGCACGCGCTCCTCGGCCAGCAGGTCGCCATTCACGCGGTAGGTCAGCTTGAAGACCGCCTCACCGACCATTTCCCGGCCATAGGCCAGCAGCTTCAATCCGCCCGCGGGGATATCCCAGAGCTGCAGGGGCAGCGCGCCCAGGGGCCGGTACAGGGTCCCCTCCTCGTAGAACTCCACGAGCCCCGTCGGGCCGCTCTCCTGTTCGAACGTCAGCGAGAAGCCCGGCAGGAGCGGATCGACCTTGATCGACAGCGGGCTCATCCGCGGACGCTTCTGCGTGAAGTTGGCGGCCGTGACGATGGCGGTGCCATGGGGACGCTCCAGGTGGACCCACTCCGGGGACTCCCCCGGCGTCGCGGGAGCCACCACCATCGGATCCAGCGCGAGCCCATAGAGCGTGAACGTGCGCGGCGGGCTCACGCCCAGCGGAACACCGCCCCGGATGGCCTCCGCCTCGAAGGTGTAGTCCCCCGCGGGAGGCACGACGCCCGCGGTGTTCTTGCCGTTCCAGTTCGCCGTCCGGACTTCACCCTCGCCTCCTCCGGTCAGCGTCCCGGAGGCCACGGTGGTGCCCCCCGTGTTCTTGATGCGCCACGCATACGAATCCACCGGGACCGAGTCCACGAGGCCCGTGGCCGACACCCGGAAGTTCGCCGTCGCCGAGGCGGCGAGCAGCTTCTCGCGCTGGACGTAGCGGTCGCTGGAGCTGGAAACCTGGGTCTCCACGTTCTCCACCACGATCACCTGGGGACCGGCGGCCACCGCGAGCTGCTGCCCCACGCCCGTCTGGACCGACAGGATGATGTCGAACGTCCCGGAGACCCGCGCGCCCGAGGCGTTCGTGCCATTCCAATGGAGGAAGAGCGGCAGGCCACGGCTGGACTGGTTGAGGAGCGGCGTCACGCCCTTGTAGGCGATCTGGGTCGTCCCGGAATAGACGACGTCCATGATGATGGCCGTTCCCGTCGCGAACGCCACCTCGTCATAGAACGCCGAATCCAGGTGCACCGCGACGAGCACGCCGCTCGTGTCGTTCTCATGGAGGACGCGCGCGTTGCCAGGCAGCGGGGAATCCAGGCAGGCCAGCGACGCGCAGTTGCCGATGGAGACCGGAACGGTGAGCGAGCCCTGCTTCCCGGCTTGATCGTCATCCGTCACGGTGAGGGTGATCTGCCAGCGGCCCTGGCACGCGGGCGGCACGTTCGCGCCCGCGGGGAACAGCAGGATGTTCGTGACAGAAGGCCCCGACGGCAGCGTGGGAACCGGGCACGCGGCGGTGGGAGGCGTCGCGCTCCACTGGTAGTGGGTGATGCCCATCCCCGGCGCGGGCGCCGTGCCGTCGAACGTGTTGTCCAGGTCCATGCTGGCGGAGCCGTCCACGACGATGGGGGCGAGGTTCAGGCCGGACAGCAGCACCGTGGGGCGGATCAGCGGTCCGTTGACCACCGCCTGCGGCGCGGTGTCCGGGGGCAGCACGCTGACCGAGATCTGCTTGGAGCCTGGATTGCCCTCGCCATCCAGCCCACGCACCTCGAAGGTCCACTCCCCGGCGGGGACGGTCTCCGCGCCCAGCGTCAGGATGGGACCGGTGGTGCTGTAGCTGGGGAACAGGGTCGAGATGGGAGCGAGCGGATGCTGGGACAGGTCCTGGCTGGCGTACCATTCATAGACGCCCGTCAGGCCCGGGGAGACGGTGACGAAGCGGCCATCCGTCAGGTGGCAGCGCCCCGGCTCGGTCGGGCACGGCGAGTCCGGGTCCTCGGAGATGCTGGCATCCAGCACCAACGGCCCCGAACCGATGACGTGCCGCGACGGCGGGTCGCGGAAGGCGAACTTGGGCATGCCGTCGAGCAGGACGGTGACCTCCTGGTTCACCGACTCGTCCTCGTTGTCCGTGGCGGTGAGCCGGAAGATCCACGTGCCCGGGACCGCCTGCGCGGAGCCCCCGGCCAGCGCGGAGATGGAGGACGTGAAGGCGGCCACGTTCATCGTCGCGCTCGAGGAGAGCACGGAAGGCACCGCCACGCCCGCGTCATAGGGGGCCTGGACCACCTCCCACTTGAACGTGAGCTGGCCACCGTCTTCATCATCCAGGATGGTGGTCTCCAGTTGGATGGGGTTGCCCTCATCCACATGGGTGGCCCCGGACAGCTGGATGCGCGGCTTGATGTTCACCACCGTGACGGTGATCTCACGGGACAGCGAGGCCCCCTCGTTGTCCGTCCCCGTCACCTTGAAGCGCCAGGTCCCGACCTCCTTGCCCGTGGTGGGGATGCTGAGGCTGGACTGCGTGGAGTACCCGGTCTGGACGCCAGGCGTCGACCCCGTGGGGGCCGACAGGATGTCCCAGCGGAACGTCAACTCGCCGCCATCCTCGTCATGGGTATTGGTGACACCCACCTGGATGTTCTTCTGGACCACGACCTGCGACGCGCCCGTGGCTTCGAACTGCGGCGCGGCGTTCGCGATGGTGAACTGCACCGGGAACGTCTTCATCTCCCCCTCGTCGTCATCCACCTCGAGCCGGAAGACCCACGTCCCGATGTCCTTCTCCGTGATGCCCTGGAGGGTGGGGTTGGCGGTATTGGCGTTGGTCAGCCCCCGGGTGGACGCGGGCGGCTTGGAGGTGATGATCCAGCGGTGGATGACGCTTCCCCCGTCCGGGTCGTTCGAGTTCGCCTTGAGCTGGACGGTCCCGCCCCACAACACCGGCGGCGTGGCGAGGGCGTAGGACGGACTGGCCGTGGGCGCCAGGTTGACGACGTTGTAGGTGGGATTGATGAACTGGCGGACCGCGACACTGGCCTCGCAGATGTAATTGCAGGGGGGCCGCACCGCGGACACGCACCAGCCGGAGTGCGGCACGGTGTCCAGGAAGCAGGAGAACTCGTGCTCCCCCAGATCCCTCAACGAACGCGGATTGAAATAGAAGTTGAAGTCGTACGTGCCGTCCCCGTTCCCGTCGAAGAAGGGGCACCCGTTGGGCAACGTCAGGAGCTCCGAGAACGGAGTCACCCGGTTCGGGTCGTTGCTGTACGGTGAGATGGCGACCGAGCCCGAGGGGCTGAAGCGGAAGGGCGAGCAGGCGGCCTGCGCGGGGAAGCGCCCCGGGGTGTAGATGCCATCATGCAAGACCCGCTTGACGAGCGTGTTGTACGCGAGGGTCGTCAGCTCATTGGACGCCAGGGATTGGACCGGAGCGGCGTCGGAACTGACGGCCGGGATGGATTCCAGGTCAAGGTAGCGCGACAGCTGATTCGCCTGCACGGGTGCGGGCGAGGGCGTTGTCGCAAGAAGATACACTGCGAGCAGGGCGGCGGAGGTCACGGTCAGTGTCCGGAGTCGGAAGAGGGAGCGGACGGCGCCTGCGCATCCAGCGCCAGCCGCATCGCGAGGTGGTTCTGGATCACGGCCGATGAACGCAGCTCATCGATCAGCCCTGACCGCCGGAGCTCCAGCAGTTGGGCACGCATCACCGCCGGGACACGCGTTTTGACAGCGGAGAAGGGAGCGACGACAGACGGCCCCCGGGCCTTCAGCCGGAAGACATGGAAGCCCTGCTCCGTGCGCAGCACCGGGGAGACTTCCTGCAACGAGAGCGCGTTCAGTCGCTCCCAGACCTCGGCGGGCACCTGGGCGGCGGTGAGGCGAACGGATTCGCCGCCGGAAAGGGGCGCTGCCGTCGTGGCGGGGAGCCAGCTGCGTCCCACCGGGCGGGACTCGCCAGCGGCCGCCAGTTGCTGTTCCCGAAGGGCGCTCGCCTCCTGGGCACGTGCGGAGACCTCTGCCTCTGTCGCCTCGGGCGGGACGGCGACCCGCAGGTCCTCGACGTCCAGGTGGGCCGAGATCTGGAACTGTTCCGGATTGCGCTCGAAGAAGGCCTGGAGGGCGTCCTCCGGGAAGCTCCGGGCGACCCGGCGTTCGACGAGCTGCTCCGCCAGCAAATCCAGGCGGACGCGGCGCTGGAGCTCTTCACCCGACGCCTCGTCCGAGGCGGGGGTTGCCTCCGTGCCCAACGCGTGACGGCGTGAAGCGAATGCCTTGTCGAGCGCCCGCGCATCCACCGTGAGCTGTTCCTGCTCGGCGGCGTGCTCTATGAGCGCTTCATTGATGAGCCGTTCGGCCAGCGCGGCCTTCTGGGCCTTGGCCAGACTCCCGGGAAGGTGCCCATCCCGCATGCGCAGCCGGGCGACATCGTTTCGCCAGAGCTGGTTGAAGCGCTCGAGCGAAACCTCCTCGCCGTCCACCACGGCGATGGCGTTCGACTCCGGGTCCTCGGGATTCGAAGGGCTGGCCTGTGGCTGGCCAAGGCCCACCCAAAGGCCAATCGAGGCGACCGCTGAAAATGTCAGGAAACGCCATCGCCAGGGACGGCCCACGGCATGGATGGCACGAGATAGGAATTCAAGTTTTGGCACAGCGCAGCCTGATAGCAGCGCGTCCATTTCAACGTCTAGAAGGGCAATCTTTGGCGCGGAACTACTTGCCTGAGGCAACTACATTGCGGGCCACCCATTCAACTCAGCGTACGGGTTCTGCGCAGCCGTCAGGACCAACGCCAGGTCAATTGCGCCACCACCGGGCATGCTGGACCCGGGGTGGCAAATCAAACGGGAGTGCCAGGCGCTCGTCAGGGAAAGGAGCACGGCTTCGCGCGAATTCGCGGATTCGCCGCATTCGTGCTCCAGTGGGATCCCCTCTCCTTCCGTCCGTCCATGACCACCGAACCCCATTCGCCTCCTCAAGAGCCGGGCATGCGGCGCGCGGTATCGCGCTGGGAAATTGTCGGGTTCTCCATCAACGACGTCATCGGCAGTGGTGTCTACCTGCTGCCCGCGGCAGCCGCCGCGAACCTGGGCTCGGCCAGCACGGGCGCCGTCGTGCTCGCGGGGCTGGCGGTGCTGCTGCTCGTGCTCTGCTTCGCGGAGGCGGCCAGCTACTTCGACAAGCCCGGCAGCGCCTATCTCTACACGCGTGAAGCCTTTGGAGAACGGGTGGGGTTCCAGGTCGGCTGGATGACGTGGCTGGCGCGAGTCTCGTCCGTGGCCTCGTTGTCCGTCGGCTTCTCCCGCGCGCTGGGCTTCCTGTGGCCCGCGGCGAACTCGGGCATGGGACAGGGCTTGGCCATCGCCGTGCCCCTGCTCGCGCTCACCGCCATCAACGTCGTGGGCGTGAAGGGCGGCGCTCGCACCGCGGTGTTCCTCGCCGTCACCAAGACGGTGCCCCTGCTGGTGTTCATCGCCGTGGGCCTCTTCTCCGTGTCCGTGCCGCTGGCGACGTCGGTGGCTCCCAGGGATGGAGGCAACCTGGGGTCCGCGGTGTTGCTGCTGCTGTTCGCCTATGCCGGCTTCGAGAACACGGCGGCTCCGGCGGGTGAGTTCAAGAACCCTCGCCGCGACGTGCCCTTCGCGCTCATCGTGCAGATAGGCGTTGTCACCCTCATCTACACGGCGGTGCAGTGGGTGGCGCTGGGCACGTTGCCCGGGGTCGCGGACGCGCAGACGCCGCTCGCCAACGCCGCCGCGCGGTTCCTCGGGGGTTGGGGTGGGCTCCTCATGACGGTGGGCGGGGTGCTGTCCATCCTGGGGACCAACAGCAACACCGTGCTCGCCGGGCCGCGCTACCTGTACGCGCTGGCCCAGGACGGCTTTGGCCCCGCCGCGCTCGCCACGCTGCATCCGCGCTACCGCACGCCGACGGTCGCCATCCTCACGCAGACGGCCATCGCCCTGCCCCTGGCGTTCTCCGGCTCGTTCGAGGTGCTCGCCACACTCTCCGTGGTGGCCCGGCTCGCCACGTACTTCGGCACGGCCCTGGCGGTGCCCGTGCTGCGCCGCAAGCTCCAGGCGCCCCCGAACGCGTTCCGCATCCCGGGTGGGCCCGTGATTCCCCTCGCCGCCGCCGCGCTGTGCGTCGTCTTCGCGCTGAGCGCGGAGCGAGAGAACCTCATCGCCGGGGCCATCGCGCTCGCGGTGGGCTTCGTGCTCTACAAGTTCCAGCGCAAGCCGGACGGGAAGGCGGCGCTCGGATAGCGCGGGAGGTCGCACGCTACGGCCCATTCGCCGCGTTCGCGGCGATGAAGGGCGCTACGGCTTGCGCTTCGGGGGCGGGACGGCGGCGGCGGCGGCGGCTTCGCGCAGCTTGTCCTTCTTGCTCTTGCGCCGGCCCTTCACGCCGCCGTTCGCATCCAGCGGCGGTGCGGCGGACACGGCCGTCGGCGTCGGTTCAAAGCCCGCCACCTGCTCTCGCGCGACGGACAGGTGGTTGCGCTTCTCGATGAGACGGAAGTGGGCTTCGGTGTCCGCGCTGACGAAGCTGATCGCCACGCCCTGGTCGCCCGCACGCCCCGTGCGGCCAATGCGGTGCACGTAGTCCACGGTCGAACGCGGCAGGTCGTAGTTCACGACCGCGGGCAGGCCCGCGATGTCCAGGCCGCGCGCGGCGACGTCGGTGGCGACGAGGACGCGCACGCGCTTCGCCTTGAAGTCCGCGAGCGCCCGCGTGCGGGCCCCCTGGCTGAGGTCTCCGTGCAGCGACGTCGCGGGGATGCCGGCGCGGTTGAGCTTCAGCGCGACATGGTCCGCCGCGTAGCGGCTGGCGACGAACGTGAGGACGTGGGACCACGCGTGGGTTTCCAGCAACTGCCGCAGGAGCATCGTGCGCCGGGGCGCATCCACCTGGATGGCCCGCTGGAGGATGAGGTCCGCGGAGGGCAACTCTCCGTCATCGACGTCGATGCGCGTGGGCTCGTGCAGCAGTCGCTCCGCGAACGTACGCACGGCGGGCGGGAACGTGGCGGAGAACAGCAGGTTCTGGCGGCGCGCGGGCAGGAGCGTGAGCAGGCGGTTGAGCTCGTCAGCGAAGCCCAGGGAAAACAGCTGGTCGGCCTCGTCGAGCACCAGCGTCTCCACCTCCCCCAGCCGGAGCGCGTTCTGGTCCACGAGGTCCAGCGCGCGGCCCGGTGTGGCCACGACGACGTCCGCGCCGCCCCGGAGCGCCAGCATCTGCGGGTTCGCGGAGACGCCGCCGACCGCGAGGCAGGTCTTCAGCGGCTTCTTCAAGTGGCGGCCATACCGCTGGAGGGAGTCGACGATCTGGGCGGCGAGCTCCCGCGTGGGGACCAGGATGAAGGCCCGCACCGGCCGGACCGCCCCACCCGGCCGGGCGCGCAAGGCCTCCAGGAGGGGCAGCAGGAACGCCGCGGTCTTCCCCGAGCCCGTCTTCGCCGAAGCCTGGACGTCGCCGCCGCGCAGCACCACGGGGATGGCCGCGCGCTGCACCGGCGTGGGTTCGTCGTATCCAAGTTCGGCCACGGCGCGGGCGAGCGCGTCCGACAGGCCAAGTGAAGCGAAGGTCATGGGAGGGGAGCCCTGGGTGGCACGACGCGGAGAACCCTACCCTACCTGGCGCGGGGGGCGGCGGCTTCACTGGCGGCAGGGGTGTCCCGGCAGGTAGATGGAAGCGGTGGAAGCGGCTCCGGGTGACCCGCTCGAGGCCTCCGGGACACCCTCCAGCTGCGACAGGACCTCAGGGGCACGCTGGCGGACGAATTCGATCAGAAGCGGCCAGTCCATCCGCGGCTTCTATCAGAGGTTGCTTTCCTCGGTGTCCGGATCCAGGCGCACGAGGTACGGCGGGACGGTCCACTTCAGGGCCTGGTCCAGGTTGCCCGCCCTTGCGCTTCCGAGGAGCAGGATGGGGGCGAGCCCCATTCCCGTGATGAAGTCCCCGGTGCCGTCGGTGCGCCGTCGGTACTCGGCGATGGCATCCTTGAGGTGGGTGGTGCCACCGCGCGAGCCGATCAACGCGTTCAACATGCCCGCGGCGTTCACGCCCTTGGTCACCGCCGCCCGCAGCGCATCCCTGTACTCGTCGTACTCCTCTTGCGTGAGCAGGCTCTGCTGACGGATCCGCTTGAGGTAGCGGAGCTTCGGAATCAACGCGTCGCGCTGGTCGCGCAGCAGGCTGCCCATGAGCGGGACCTGTCCCGCCGGGTCGTTGTGGAAATACTGCTGCGTCAGGTCCATGTCGCCCAGCGAGATGTCGACATCCATGTGGATGCCCCCGACGAAATAGAGATAGAGCAGTCGCGCCAGGTCCGAGAAGTATTTGACGTCATCCCAGATGCCAGCCAGCGCGGAGTGGCCGGCCCGACTGGCCAGCTTCGTCAACCAGCCACCGCTGTCGAGCCGCTCGATGGCGAGGACCCGAAAGCCCGCCTGCTCCAGCCTGCGCCGTTGGATGGCGCGCAGGGGCCGCTTGTCCTCGGGCGCTTGAGGGCGCTTGGAGAAGATGAAGACGCCCTTCGTCTTCGCGATCGCCCCTTCGAGGTGCGAGTCCAGCACCCGCTCGACCTCGTCGGAATACCAGAGGTGACACGTCCAGCCCGCCCGCTTCGCCCGGAGCCCATCGGAGATCAGCTCGTCGACCACCGCGGGACTCATGGGTCCGCCAGTCCAGAAACGATGGATGTTCTTCGGGATGGCGTGCGTCGTCCCCATCGGAGAGCCGAGGATCCCCGAGATGATCAGCGCCTCCTGGGCCTGACTGGGATGCAGGTGCATCTGCCCGGCGGTCGAAGCACGGGGCATGGCGAAGAGGCCTCGAGGGACCTCCAACAAGGGCGCGGGCGTGAGGCTCGCGGACGGGCGGGACCTCCGGATATCGAACAGCCGAACAGGAGTCTCACCCACGCTCGGCCCCTGGGGACCGTGCTCCGCGCAGATGCCGAGCGAGCAGAAACGACACGTGTCGCGAACCCACTCACCGATCAGCGCTCCACTTCGATGCGCCGGGTCATGGCAGATTCCCAGATCACAGAATGCACACATGGCCTGCGTCCTCGAAGGGTGAACGAGCGTCGAAAGCGCGCAGTCTGTCCGCAGGCACGTGGCACGGGAATGGGTGCGCCGAGACCTCCGCCCCCTGCCTCAGTGAAGCATTCTTGAATTTCCGGCAGGGGTGAGGGGTGGAGAGAAGGCGGGCGGCCGGTGGAGCACTCTGCCCGTGCTCTGTCGCCCGCGCGTCCCATGCCCATGCATTGAGCACGGTCATGCCTCCCCCTCCCTTGCCTCCGAGCCTCGAGTCGCGCCGTCCCCAGATGTTTCCCGTCCTGGACGCCCGGGACATCGAGCGCATGCAGCGCTTCGGTGAGGTCCGGCACTTTCGTGATGGGGAGTGCCTCTTCGCGGCCGGACAACCGAGCCCTGGGATGCTCGTGCTCGCCCAGGGCCGAGTGGCCCTCTCCCGGCGCGATGGCCTGGGGCACTCGATTCCCATCGTGGAGGAGGGCCCGGGCCAGTTCCTCGGTGAAGTGGCCCAGCTCTCCGGACGCCCCTCGCTCGTCGACGCTCACGCGGTAGGGGAAGTGGAGGCGCTGGTCATCCCCCCGCACCGGCTGCGTGCGCTGCTCGTGGCGGAGGCGGACCTCGGCGAGCGCATCATGCGCGCCCTCATCCTGCGCCGCGTGGGCCTGCTCGAGACAGGCGCCGGTGGGCCCGTCCTGGTGGGCCCTCCCGAGGGCGCGGGCAGGGTTCGCCTGGAGGGCTTCCTGTCGCGCAATGGCCACCCGTACCTCGCGATGGACCCGGCGCGGGGCGCGGAGGCGGCTTCACTGATCGAGCGCTACTCGCCACACGCGGAGGAGCTCCCGCTCGTGGTGTGCCCGGATGGCTCGGTCCTGAAGAACCCCTCCGAGAGCACCCTTGCCCGAGCGCTCGGACTGCTGCCGGAGGGGGCCTTCGAGACGCACTATGACGTCGCCGTGGTGGGCGCGGGGCCCGCGGGGCTCGCCACCGCCGTGTACGCGGCCTCCGAGGGGCTGCGGGTGCTCGTCCTGGATCAGCGGGCCTTCGGGGGGCAGGCGGGCGCGAGCGCGCGCATCGAGAACTATCTGGGGTTCCCCACGGGCATCACCGGCCAGGCGCTTACCGCGCGCGCCTACGTGCAGGCGCAGAAGTTTGGCGTGGAGATGGCCATCCCGGCAGAGGTCGCCTCCCTGCGCTGCGCCGCCCCTGGCGCGCCGCTCACGCTCGCGCTGACCGACGGGCGCAAGGTGCGCACGCGGACCGTGGTGGTGGCCAGCGGCGCGCGCTACCGCCGTCCCGCGCTCGCGAACCTCGGCCAGTTCGAGGGCCGTGGGGTCTTCTACTGGGCCAGCCCCATCGAGGCGCGCATGTGCGCCGACGAGGAGGTCCTGCTCGTCGGCGGTGGCAATTCCGCGGGCCAGGCGGCCGTGTTCCTCGCGGGCCATGCGCGTCGGGTCCGCGTGCTCGTGCGTGGCCGGGAGCTCGCGGCGAGCATGTCCAGCTACCTCGTCGAGCGCCTGGCCGCGTCCCCTCGCATCGAGCTGGTGATGGAGACGGAGGTGGTGGAGCTGGCGGGCTCGGACGAGCGCGGCCTGCGGCGCGTGCGCTGGCGGCACCGACCCAGCGGGCGGGAGGAGGCGGACGACGTGCGTCACCTCTTCCTCTTCATCGGGGCGGATCCGGCCACGGAGTGGCTCACGGGCTGCGGTGTGACACTGGACGCGAAGGGATTCGTGCGCACGGGCTTGGTGCTCGGCGAGGAGCCGCTCCAGGCGGAAGCCTGGGAGGCCGCCGGGCGGGCGCCGTTGGGGTTCGAGACGAGCCTGCCAGGAGTGTTCGCCATCGGCGATGCGCGCTCGGACTCCGTCAAGCGGGTGGGGGCGGCGATTGGAGAGGGTGCGGCCGTGGTGGCGCAGCTGCATGCCTGCCTGGCCTCCGCCGCCACACGCGTTGCGACAGGCCCCCTCGCATCCCCATGTTCGACACGATGAGGCCATCGGTCGGAGGCCCCAACACGGAGCGCGAGCCATGAAGAAGGCATGTCCCCACCTGGAAGACACCCAGCAGCACCGGACGGCTCCCGTCCACCCCAGCGGCCACGGATGCATGGAGTGTCTGAAGGACGGAGGGGACTGGGTCCATCTCCGGATGTGCCTGACCTGTGGGCACGTGGGCTGCTGCGACGACTCGCCGTCACGCCACGCGACCCAGCACTTCCACGCCAGCGCCCATCCGGTCATCAAATCGTTCGAGCCTGAAGAGAACTGGGCCTGGTGCTACGTGGACGAGCAGTTCCTGGACCGGATCCCCACCTTCCCAGGCGAGTCACCGCCGGTGCACTACTCAGCCCCCATGAGCGCGCCCTAGGCACCTCCCTCATCGCGCCACAGGTTGGGCCGGCTCGCGAACAGCTCCGTCAACCAGTCGATGAAGACCCGCGCCCCGGCGCCCAGCTGACGTGTGGGTGGGTAGACCAGGAAGAGGGGCCGGGGTTCGGGCCGCCAGCCGTCCAGCACCCGCACCAGCTCCCCGGACGCGAGGTATGGCTCCAACACGAAACGCGGAGCGAACATGACACCCAGGCCGGCGAGCCCCGCGGCCAGGTACGCATTGGTTTCGTTGAGCGTGAGCAGGCTTCGACCCTGGACCTCCAACCGCTCGCCCTCGCGAACGAAGACGAAGGGGAGCTCCTTGCCGCTCAGCGACGAGAAGTAGCTGACCACCGCGTGCACCGGACCCGCCAGCTCCAACGGGTGGAGGGGCGCGCCGTGGCGCTCCAGGTAGCGGGGGGATGCGCACAGCCAATAGCAGAGGTCGCCCAGGTGTCGTGCCACCAGGGACTCGTCCTTCACCGTTCCTCCGCGAATGGCGCAGTCGACGTTGTCCGCGAGGAGGTCCACGACGCGGTCGCTCACGCCCAGCTCGATGTGCAGCTGGGGGTAGCGCGCGTAGAACGACGGCAGCGCGGGGACGAGCAGCAGCCGGGCGATCGTCCCACTCGACTCCACCCGCAGGCGCCCCCGGGGACCGCGCCGTGACTGGGACAACGTGGCTTCGAGCTCCCGCACCTCGCCCAACAGCCGCAGGGCCTGCTGGTAGTAGGTCATGCCCTCCGGGGTGACCGTCACGCGGCGCGTGGTGCGGTGCAGCAGCTTCACGCGCAGATGCGCCTCCAACTGTTGGATCAGCCGGGTCACCGCCGCCTTCGGGCGGCCCAGCGCGTCCGCTGCCTTGGTGAAGGTGCCGGTCTCCACCACGCGGACGAAGGCTTCCATCGCCGTGAACGTGTCCATCTTCCACCTTCCGATTGTTTCAGCGGTGAAACGCAGTGTGCGAAGTGCTCCCGTTTATCCCAGCGGAGGCGGGGCGTATCTCCTCGTGCATGCAAACGACCCCTGCTCGCGGTGCCTTCCTCGCTGTCTCTCGTGCCCTCACCCTGCTGATGCTGAGCGGTGCTCCCCTGCTTTCGTCCGCCGTCCACGCCGCCGCGCCCCAGGTCCGGACCCAGGCCCCCGGGTTCCATCGGATGATGCTCGGCGACTTCGAGGTCACCGCGCTGTCCGACGGCACCGTTCCCCAGACCGTGAGCGAGGTGGCGACGGGCACGACGCCATGGCGGGTGAAGGAGCTGCTCTCGCGCGACCACCTGGAGGATCCGGTCGAGCTGTCCATCAACGCCTTCCTCATCAACACCGGCACCGCGTTGGTGCTCGTGGATACGGGCGTGGGGAGCTTCTTCGGCCCTGGCGTGGGAGGCCAGCTCCAGCAAAGCCTCAAGGCGGCGGGTTATCGCCCCGAGCAGATCGACGTGGTGTTGCTGACGCACATCCATTCCGACCATTCGGGTGGGCTCATGTCCAAGACGAGCCGGGCGTTCCCCAACGCCATCCTCCGGGTGCACGCGCGAGAAGCGGGCTTCTGGCTGGGTCGCGATGGCCAGACGAAGGGAGCGGTGGACCCGAAGTACTTCGAGGAGGCGCGGGCGATGGTGGGGCCGTACCAGGACGCGGGGATGCTGAAGACGTTCGGAGATGGGGACGCCATCGTTCCAGGCATCCGGGCCATGCCGACCCCGGGACATACGCCCGGGCACAGCGTCTACGTCGTGGAGAGCCGTGGAGCGCGGTTGGTCCTGTGGGGCGACCTGATGCACTTCGGCTCGGTGCAGCTGCGCGAGCCTTCGGTGACGGTCGCCTACGACGTCGATGAGCGCGCGGCCTCGGCGCAGCGGGCGCGTGCGTTCACGGAAGCGGCGAAGCGCGGCGACCTGATCGGCTTCGCGCACGTGCCCTTTCCCGGTCTGGGCCGGCTGAGCGCGGAGGGCAAGGGCTACCGGTGGATCCCGTTCAACTACAGCTCCGGCCAGCGCTGGGAGGGCGCGAAGGCCAAGGCGGAGTGAGCGGGTTCCGTAACGAGGCAAGGACAAGCCCAGCCACCCGCTGGGATGACTGGGCTTGTCCGGTGGAATCCATGCCACGGCGTGAGGAGGGGGACGCTACTTGCGCTCGAGCAGGGTCCTGATGGCGCTCAGGATCTTGTA
The DNA here is from genome assembly GCF_003668895.1 of Corallococcus sp. AB045. NCBI lineage: Bacteria > Pseudomonadati > Myxococcota > Myxococcia > Myxococcales > Myxococcaceae > Corallococcus > Corallococcus sp. AB045. The sequence goes on along the minus strand of NZ_RAWN01000029.1, from coordinate 25,605 downwards.
CTGCCGGAGGTTCAGCTTGCCCAGCCGGCCTTCCACCGGGTTGGGCGTGGGCGGCTCCTCCAGCGGGTTCTCGGCGCGCGGGTTCGTCAGGCAAAGGAACTCGCAGATTTGAAGCAGGTCCTCGGGAGTGAAGCCGCTCTCGTATTTCGAGACATCGGACGGCTTGGTCATTTTCTCCTTCAGCTCCTGCGTGAGCCTCGTGAGCTCTTGCTGCGTATCCAACTGGAAGGTGGCCCTTCTCGAATCCATGGCGTGCATGCTGTTGAAGGTTTCGGTTTGCCGGGCCTGGAATTGCTGGAGCTGTTCGGAGAACCTGGGTTTGTTGCGTGAGGCCGTATTGGGGAAGCCGTTGTTGCGGGCCGTGATGTAGGGAGGCATGGAGGCCTGGCTGACGCCCACCTTCAGCTTCCGGTCGTAATGGATGTACTTCCCCACGCGCGTCGGCGGCTCGATGAGGAGGATGCGCTCATAGCCGATGCCGGTCTCGTGCCAGGCCACCATGCGCTCGCCGCCGTAGCTGCGGTCCTCCTCCATGTACCGCACGAAGTAGCCGAGCAACGCCAGCGCCTCCATGTTTCCGCTCCGCATCCCCAGGTGCCGGACGTCGCACACGCGATGAAGCAGCTCGTAGAGCTGGTATTGCGCCACGCGCTTCCCGCCGGAGAGCTCCTTCCAGGCAGGCTCCGTCCAGAACTCGGTCAGGTCGAAGCAGCGCGGCTCCCCGTAGTAGGACTCCAGGCTGCGGCAGATATCACCGTATTGATACTTGCGGCTGAACGTGTCCTTGACGCCTTCATGAAGGATGGGTTTGTCGCCCGCGATGATGACGCAAAAGCCCAGCTCCGCGGCCAGCCACGCCATCTGCGCCATTCCCTTGAAGCTCGTGTCGTGCTCGGGGTGGTACTCCCCCTTCTTCCCGGTGAAGCGGCTCCAGAGGATCAGCACCCTGCGCTTCTTCAGGGAGTCGAGCGAGCCCACCCGGCGGTGCAGGAAGTCGAGGATGGCGCCCTGCTTGCGGAGCTTCTCGACGGCAAACCCCCGGCGGATGGTGTCGCGGTTGTCCAATTCGGAGCTGTTCGTTCCTCCTTCCTTCTGGAACCGGTCGCTCAGGAAGTAGGTGCCCATGTTGTAGGGCGCGAGCCAGCAGAAGAGCCGCTGGCTCCTCATGAGCTCATAGACGCTGTTGCTGAAGGCCGTCCGGTCGAAGCATCCCCTGGCGGTCTCCGCGAGCCGGACCCGCTCCCTGCCCAGCAGCTCGCTGAAGAAGCTGTACATCCCCGCGCTGTGGTCCTGCTCCGGCTTGTCGTCCTTGAAGTGGACGACGACGTTCATGTTCTGCTTGAGGAGCGCGCTGGCCCCGATGCCAAACATGTCGCCGCTGGCGTGTCCTCCAATGACGCACGTCACCGGCAGTTGGGCCCAGATGGTGTGCTGGACGTCCTGGATGAACCGGTAGTAGCCCTCGATCGCCCGGAACCGCAGGTCCGAGTCCTCTTCGAACTGCGCCAGCATCCGGGACAGGAACGAATTGGTGTCGTGCTCCTCGAGCTTGAGCTCGAAGATGCGGAGCAGGTCGCGCACGAAGTCGCTCGCGATCTGGCGGCGCGCATCCCTCCGGGTGCCCCAGGACTCCAGCTCGGCCCACCACTCCATCTGGTCCAGGCTGTTGCCATCCATGATGTCCGTCAGCCAGAGGTCCACCAGGGTTCCCAGCAGGGTGTTGGTGCAGAGGTCCTCGTCCTCGGCGGCATGGCGGATGATTTTGAAAAGCTGCGCCCGGAACGACTGCTTCGAAACGACGTCCTCGCCCCATGCCTCTTCCATGTCTCACCTCGTTCCTAGTGTCGGCTCCGCCGCGCGGTGGTCGCGGTCCAGGCAGAGCATCGTCGCTGCTTCCCTTCGCCCGTTCCCGAGAGGAAGGTCGCAATCCAGGGTGGGCCGGAAGCCGCGGCCCTTCAGGAGTCGGAGCGCCCGCTCATTGTCGTGCTGGCAGCGAGCGTACAGCCTGCTCAGCTCCAGGCCCTCAAAGGCCCGGCGCACGGCCTCCTCGGCCGCCGCCCGTCCGTAGCCCCGGCTCCACCAGGCGCGGTCGATGAAGAAGGCGAGCTCGGCGTGGCGCCGTGACGCCTCGACATGGAACAGGCTGCACACGCCCAGCAGTTGTTCGGAGTCCTCCGGGTGGACCGCGAACGAATGGGCTGTCCCGGCCCGGTGGGCCCGCGAGCGGACCTCGATGAAGTGGCTGCCGAAGTTCTCTGGCGCTGGCATCGGGAGGCCCGCGGGAAACGCGACCTCCGGATCGCTGACCAGTCGCTGAAGGTCTTCGGCGTGGCGCTGCGTGAGCAGCACGAGCCGAACAAGGGGGGCATGGGCGGGCATTGCGGAGGGCTCGGAGAATACCGGAGGTGGCGCTGCCGCATCCATCCGAAGCCAGCTCCAGCTCCCGGATTGCTCCCTTCCCCGCCGCTTCCTAGGATTTCGACCTTCGCCGCCTCCCCTCCTCTCAAGGAACCCCGCCATGCGTTACACGCGCAGGAACATCTCCGAGTTGCTCGAGACCGTGCAGGGCAGCCCCGACGTCATGGGCTTCTGGACGTCAAACTTCGCCGGCTCCGCCTTCACCCTGGTCCCCTCCCCCGGAGGCATGATCTGGCAGGACATCTACGCGCCCAGCCACCAGATCTGCGAGGACGGCATCCCGTACGGCACCGAGGACGGCATGAACAATCACTGCGGCGGCACCGGCTACTGACGTTGAAGGACACCGGCCCGGCCCAGTTCCGGGAGTGCACCAGCATCACCCCGTGGAAGCGCCGCTGGGAGCCTCCCGTGGGCTCTCATCGAAGGAACCTGTCCTTCTCCCAGCGAGCCTCCCTCGCCTAGCCTCGTCCAGATGCGATGCGGATCCCATCGGTGGGCTGCCTTCGGCCCTCACCTGACCATTGAGCATGACGTACCTCGCTTCGTGAGAGGGGCGTGCAGGGTTGCGCTGGTCGCGGCCCTCTCCTTCCCCGTCGTTGCTCTCTTCGTGCCCTCCCTCTGGAGCGCATGGCAGGCATGGGCCATGGCGCTCCTCGCCTGCGGGTGGGCCGCCCACCAACTGACGTCCGACTGGAAGGTGCTGCTCAACAAGGAAACACAGCTCTTGAAACTGCGGTCCGGTGTCGGCGTGTTCTTCTCCGCGAACACGCACCCGCTTGAGTCTTTTACGTCCGTGGCCCTCTCCCCCCGCGGAAAGGCGGGTGGAGGAGGCTCCAGCGACTGGGGATTCTACTCAGTGGAGTTGAAGTCCCCGACACGAACCGTGGCGGTGTCGGGGAGTAACGACCGGGAAGAGGCGCTGGAGCTCGCCCAGGCCCTCTCTCGTTTCCTGGGCGTTGATTTGAGTGTGGACGGCGGACATGCGCGCCCCGCGGACGCCCGTCTCGAAGCAGCGCCACTTGAGGGCGAGCAGGCGCTACCGTCACTCCCCCCAGGCAGCCGTATCCGGGTCCGGCAGAGTGCGCAGGGGTTGGTGTTGCAGCTGCCAGGCTGCGGCTGGAGGCCCCTGTTCGTAGTGAAGGCGGGCATCGCGCTTGTCATCGCGGTAGGTGGGCCCACCGTCTTCGGGCTGGCCTGGGTGCGCACGTTCGGCCCTCGACAACTCACCTCCGCGGAGCCGCTGACTGCCCTTGCCGTCTTCCTTTTCCTGGGAGGACTCCTTTTGTGGAGTGTCATCCGGGAGGTCAATCAGGGTTGGTCTCTCGCCGCCTCCTCACGGGGGATTGAGCATTCACGCACCGGGGGCGGGAAGCCGCGAGAAGTCACGCGACTCCCAGCGTCGCAAATCGAGGACATCGACCTGCGTGAGACGGAGGACAAGCTCTTCCGGAGCTTGACCGTCGTCATCGAGCACAAGAAGGGCTTCGTGCGGATGGGGGCGGGGCTGTCCCGAGAAGAACTCGAATGGACGGAAACCATGCTGCGCCGAGCGCTGGCAACACGCCGGGTGCCGCGCGACGAGCAGGCGGAGCGTTCCACCCAGGTCCGCAGCGAGGAGAACCCGGACGCCGAACAGGTCACGACCGCCGGGAGCTGATGAGTCCCCACGAGCCTGGGCGGGTTTCGCCCAGGCCCCCGGCCCCTCGGCCGCCGCACGGTGGACAGAGCCCGCACGCCCGGGCGTCAGACCCGTTGCGTGCATCGAGCCCCCTGCTATAACGCCCCCCGCTTCCGACCCCGTAGCTCAGTTGGATAGAGCGGCGGTTTCCTAAACCGCAGGCCACAGGTTCGATTCCTGTCGGGGTCATCGCCCTGCTTCCCAACCCCACGGAAGCAGGGCATTTTTCTGTCCGGCGGTGTTCAGGCGCGTTCGCTGGATGGGGTACCCGTTTGGTACCGGGTTTGCCCCTCCTGACGCGCTGTCCCGGTTGCGCCTCCCCGAGCAGCCAGGGGCACACGGAAGCCTGGGGCGGTGTGCGCCCCAAGAGGTGGCAAGGCTACCCGCCTCCCTTCACAGGGCCCCATGCATCCCATCCTCGACGGTCCACACGAAGTGCGGGAGAGCCACGAAGCGGGGCTACTCCCAGATCCGGAATCAGCGTCGAGCGAACGAGTACTCCGTTCGGAACCTGGAGCCGGGTTCATGCACTCGCTGCAGGTTCCCCTTCATGTCAAGGTCCCATGAGATTCCGTTCCAGATACCGATGAGGCTGGATGCATCCGTGCGGCGGAGGGTCATGTAGGACGGCGTCGGCGCCCCCTGCACGATGGCATCAACAACCCGCGGCCGCGCACCGAGCGCGAGGAGCGTCTCCCGGTCATTGCTGCGGGAAACCCGCACGTCCGAAGCGCTTCTCTCGACGGTGACGCTCCGACGCAACTCCGCGTTGGCGCCGACCCGTTCGGTCATCACGCAGCCAGCCCCTGTGATCTCCAGAAGCCAGCGGCGCTTCGGATCCGTGCTCTCCCAGAGTCCGTTCAAGAACTGGGACTGGTCGTTCGCCGCAATGACAGCCTCAATGAATCTCGCCGGGAACCAGGTCGAGGCGGTCACCCGGTCCCGCTCGGGAACGCAGAGGCCGAGGGCCGTCCCGACCGCGCCAACGAACGTGGCACAGTCCTGTTCGACCAATTGGTACTCGCCACGATTGGCCCATTCCTGACGGATCTTATCGGCAAGGTCGTACTGCGCCTTGGACACCAACAGGATCAGCCGTGCGGAGTACGGCTCTCCGAGGCTCTCCTGGACGATTCGACCCGGGATAGGCCCTTTGAAATACGACCACCTTCCGTCTTCCGAGGAGGCTTGCGACCATCAGAAAAGTCTTCGCGTTCAGGTGACGCTCCGTTGCGTGGCCCTGCGAGGGGGGACCTTGTATTCACTGCCTTCCCCCATCTGTTCACGTGGCCGCCCGGAGGGTGACACCCCTATTTTCGAGGCCTCACGGGACCAACCGGGTTGGTGCATCAACGAAGCTCCGCCACATGTCTCGTGTCACGCTTTCAAGGGTCGCGCGAATGAGGAGCATCTTCCTTCCCAGAGGTATGCCCGTGCTCCTCTCCATGATGCAGACCCTCGCCCTGGTGCTGGTGCTCTTCGGAGGGCCCGGCATCTCCGAGGTGCACGCGCCCCCCCCGGCGCCGTGCGAGTCGCTGACGTGGCTCGCGCGTGCCATCCCGGAGCGGACGCGGACCGGCTCCAGCTCCCTGAGGGCCCGCGTCTCGCAGGCGTCGTGCACGCTCGAGCTGACGCTGACCACGCCCAGCGCGATGCAGCCCTCCGAGCGGTTCCAGATGCGGGTCTACCTGCCGCTCGCGGACGTGGACCCGTCGCGACTCGCCCTGGTGGCGGCGGGAAACCAGACGGGGCTCACGCTGTACGCCCGGCCCGGGCGCGCGTTTCGCGTGGTGCGCCGGGATGGGAGCTGCTCGGAGGTCCAGTGCCACTGGCACTCGGACTTCACCGACAGGACCCAGCGGCTCGACCTCGTCCTCGATGACCCGGCAGTGGCCTGGCGCATCGCGGTGACCTTTCGCGAGCACCTCACGGCGCGCAACAGCCCCTGAGGCCGGAAGGGCGATGGCCAGAGAATGAGCGGAAACTCACCGTCCAGCTCTCGGAAGCCCCTGTAATCACAGGGCATTGAAACTTTTTGTCACTGCCTGGCCTCTCGCGCGAAGAAGGGGACAGGAAGATGCCGATGCGCCGATTGGAGGACACGGAGACTGACATGCTGCGCTCGACGAGCGGTGGCGGCGCCCCGCATGAAGTGGACCCTCCCGACAAGGAGTCCGACCTCGTGCTGCTGCGGGAGGCGCGCAGCAGCGACGTGGAAGCACGGACGGAGGCGCGCTCCCGCCTCATCCCGCTCTATCGCGAGCGGCTGCTGACGGTCGTCCAGTTCGAGTTGCCCGACCACCTGCCTGGCATCCACGAGGAGCTGGTAGCGGACATCTTCTCCGAGCTGGCTGAGCCTCGCCAGGATCGCAAGCGCGACGGATGGTCCGAGTTTCCCATCGGCGAGCAGTGGTTCGCCCGGTGGGCGGTGATCAACGGGACGGACGCCCTCTACCTTGTGCGAGCCACCCGGGGGCTCAGCGAAGCCGAGCTGCACCAGGGCCGCGGCAAACTCCAGCGCAGCACCACCCGTGAGCGCATCCTCGCCATCCTCAGGCGGCGGCTCCCCGCCGGCTACGGCCACGATCAGCTTGAGGATCTGCTCGCGCGGACATTCGCCGAGCTGTACGAGCGCTCGAAAATCAAGGGTGACCAGTGGTGTGATTACGACAAGAAGAAAGCCAAGTTCACGACGTGGATAGCGGAACGCGCCCGCAGGGATGCCATCGACCTCCTCCGCAAGGAGCTGCGGCAAGAGAAGCTCCTGGCCTGGGGCAATTTCAGGCCGTCTAGCGGGTTCGACCCGCAGCAGGCCTTGATGAGCAAGCAAAAGGCCCGGAGCATCTACCGCGCGCTCGAGCGCCTTGAGCCAGAGCAGCGCGAGCTGTTGCTCGACCACTACGGCAGTGACCTGCCCGGATACGAGCGGAAGCCGGCCAGCTTCCCCGAACTTGCGGTGCGTTATGGCAAGCCCGAGCCCACCCTCAGGCAGAGGGCCGCGCGCGCTCGCCACAAGCTGCAAACGCTGTTGCTCGAAGAGGCTGAGCGCGAAGTGTTCACCGAGGAGGACACATGAAGGGCGATGCAACCGGCGGGAGGGACCTCTCGCTTTCCCCCGAAGAGGAAGCCTACATGGAGAAGGTGATGGTGCACGTCCGCCGCAGGAGGCGAGCACGCATCACACGCCGGGCCCTGGTGTCCGTCGTCACGGTCGTCTCACTCCTTTTCGTGGGCACCCACTTCAGGTCCCGCGTGGCCGGGACCGAGCAAGCGACGGCTCCCGAGCACTCGCAACCCTCCCCCCGCCCTCCCCTCTTTTCCTGCCCGGCGAAGCCAACCGGGACGTGTCAGGCAAGATCACTTGTGGCAACTATTTTCTAAATCGCTCGGTGGAACCAGGACATGAACATGCAGCTTGTACGAGTACTCCGGGGCGGCATGGGGATCTGCCTGCTTTGCATCTCCATGAGCGCATGGGCACAGGCGCCCGCGCAGGCAACGCAGGAGGTGGCCCCAAGCCCTACTACCGGCCCGGCTCTGACCGCCGTGCTAAGCAAGCCGCCTCAGGACATCCAACTGGGCGACCCATTCACCTGGACCCTCCAATGGAAGGCCCCCGGGCCGGGCGCCACCGCCACGATCAGCCGCGTCGAGTTCAGCGGAGTCCGCTGCCAGCCAGAACTCAAGGCCAAAGCCCCCCTGGCTCCTGACTCGCCCCTGGAACTCGTGTGCGTGCGCCGCTCCATCGGAGAGGTGAACCTCCTCGTGGAGACAACCGTCGGACTCGCGACGGCAAAGATGGAGATGGTTGCTGACAGGAATCGCATCCTCGTCATCGACAGCTCTCGCGTCTACGCAACCCCTGAGAAACTGGATTACGATTTGATTCTCTTCCGGTCAGGTGGAGAGATTCGCGTCGAGAACGGGACCTCGCTTGAGGTGCGTGCCCGCGAGATACGCGCCGAGGCGGGCGCGGAGATTTCCATCAATGGGCAAGGAGCAAGTGGCGCCAAGGGCGGGCCCGTGACGGCGTGCCCCGAATGTGCCGCGCAGGGCCCCACGACCTTCCCTTCGGACGAGGCCTTCCAGGCCAAGCGAGAGGCCTGTCTCGCCACACCGCGCAAGGGAACCGATGGTGGCAGAGGCGGCCCGGGTGCCAACATCCTCGTGAAGGCTACGGTCATCAACGGCATGGTCCGCTGTGATGCACGGGGCGGGCTCGGCGGGCCTCCGGGAGATGTCACAGGCGCCACGCTCATCGAGCCGTCGACGGGCAATACCGTCACCTGCCCGCCGGGCGTGGCGGGCGCTGTGGGGGCCATGGGCGAGGATGGTGTCTGTGTCGTCCATTCCGAGTCGTGAGATGTGGAGTTCCAGCGCCTGGCGGTAGTTGCGGCGCGGGTCGCAGCGTCTCGTGCGGTCGCGGTCGAGGCGCTGCTCGGTGGGCAGAAAGCACCTCCCTGTCGTGGACTTGCTCCGGGAGGCGCCGTGCATCGGTCGCCCTGGGGCACGCGCCCGCCCGGGTGCCGCATTGCATTCATCAACGAGGCAGCACGTCCCACTCCCGCTGCGCGCCCATGCGCATGATCAGCACCAGCCTGGACTGCTCGGGTGGCCCCAGCGCTGGGGCCAACCCAGAAACACGCCGCGCTTCGTCCCCGAATACCTCCTGCGTCCGGTGCGGCAGCAGTGATCGCACTTGACCGGCTCCCATGCTGAGCCTACCGAGACGGGTCTTGCGCATGCTGATGCAGTTCCTTCGCAGGCTGTTCTCCGTGGCTCCGAGCCCTACCGGATTGCGGACGCCCGAGCAGTGTCCACATTGCAAGCAACAGATCCGCCCCAAGCGCCTCCAACCTTATGTGTTCGGCTGGAGCGCGTGGGAGGACGATTGGCAGTGCCCGCGATGCGGTCACCAATGGTCGAGCGATTCGAGATGACCCACACCCAGGATGTTTGTCTTTGACTGGGACGCCTGCCCGCCATGGGACGCGGCAGGCACGTCAAGCGTGATCCGCGGCCCCTGCTTCCAGGCCTGACCGGGAAGTCCGCACCTTGAAGTCAGGCCGGGAATCGTCAAAATTGGCGGCCCATCCGCGTGCGTCCGGGCCCCACGGTTCCGGCGGACGCCCTCGCGAGACCTCCATGCTCGACCGCCCGATGTACCTGAAGCCCGATGTCGCCATCGAGCCGCTGTTCAACCAGTGGTACGTCTGGTGGTACCTCATCTCCCCCGCCACGGCGCCGCTGTTCGTCTCCCGCCTGCACCTGAAGCTGATGCAGTCGTTCGTCGCGAACCCGGACGTGCACGTGGCCGCGCTGCAGAACCCGGCGCTGATGGGCGGCCCCTTCATCAACCACCCCGTGTCGCGGGTGAACGAGGTGAAGGCGCTGCTCGACCGCACCACCCGCGAGCAGGCGGACATGCTGGCCTACACCAAGGCCTTGTCGGACCTGGAGCAGCTCCTGGCCAGCTCCAAGGGCGAGTCCCTGGAGCCGCTCTACGCCAAGGTGCCGGACATGCTCCGCGGCTTCGTGGAGCTGCACTACGACCTGGCCCACCGCGCCAACGCCCGCATCATGGAGCCGCTGCTCTACCGCAGCAGCCTCTACAAGGAATCCGCGCAGAGCATCTCGCTGATGCGCGTGGCCGGTGACGCGCGCAAGTACGTCTTCAGCACCCCGCGCCTGGAGGGCGATTCGCCCCTGTGGCTCCAGGTGCCCTACCGGCACGAGGGCATCGACGCCCTCTTCCGCATGCGCCACACCCCGGGCAGCCCCGGACAGGTGGCGGAGATGCTGGGCGTGCCGTCCTCCGCCGCGGAGGCCTTCGCGGACCTCTTCACGGAAACCGCCCCGCGCAAGCCCGAGCCGTACACCGGTTCCGGCGTGCGCGTGCGCTACTTCGGCCACGCGTGCGTGCTGATGGAGACGCGCGAGGTGTCCGTCCTCACCGACCCCGTCATCAGCTACGAGCACTCCACCGCGCAGGGCCGCTACACCCACGCGGACCTGCCGGAGAAGATCGACTACGTCCTGATCACGCACGGCCACGCGGACCACCTGATGATGGAGACGCTGCTCCAGCTGCGTCACCGCATCGGGACCATCGTCGTGCCGCGCTCGAACGCGTACTCGCTGGCGGACCCCTCGCTGCGCCTGGTGCTGGAGAAGACGGGCTTCAAGAACGTCATCGAGATCGATGACCTGCAGGAGATCAAGATCCCCGGCGGGTCGCTGATGGGCATCCCCTTCATCGGCGAGCACAGCGACCTGGCGGTGCAGGCGAAGACGGCGCACCTGGTGCGGCTGGCCGGCCGCTCCCTGCTGATGGCCGCGGACTCCAACGCGCTGGAGCCGCGCATGTACCAGCACCTGTCGGAGCTGGTGGGTCCGCTGGACGCGCTCTACCTGGGCATGGAGTGCGAGGGCGGCCCGATGAGCTGGATGTACGGCCCGCTGCTCTCCCAGCCCCTGCCGCGCAAGATGGACCAGTCGCGGCGGCTCAACGGCTCCGACAGCGCCCGCGCCACAGAGATCCTCAATCACCTGAACCCGAAAGAGGTCTTCATCTACGCCATGGGCCAGGAGCCCTGGCTGCGCCACGTGATGGTGCTCCAGTACGACGAGACCGCGCCCCAGATGATCGAATCCAACAAGTTCATCGAGGTCTGCAAGGGCCGCGGCATCCCCGCCGCCCGGCCCTTCCTGAGCATGGAGCGCGTCCTGGAGTAGCCGCGCGCCCGCTCCCGGTGGCGCCCCCTCCTCGGATGAGGCAGGGCGCCCCGGGGGAGCGCGTCACGTCTTGGGCCAGGTGAAGCGGAACGCCGCTCCCTCACCCGGCACGGAGTCCACCCAGGCCCGGCCGCCGCGGGTCTCGACGATCTTCCGCACCACGGACAGCCCGATGCCGGTGCCCTCGACCTTGTCGCGGCTCTCCAGCGTCTGGAAGATGCCCCAGATGCGCTCGTGGAACTCCGGCGCGATGCCCGCTCCGTTGTCCGCGACGGTGAACTCGTACTGCTCCCCCGCGTCCCGCCACGTCACCTGGATGCGCGGATCCGGCCGGTGCAGGCGCGTGAACTTGAGCGCGTTCCCGATGAGGTTCAGGAACACCTGCTGCAGCTTCACGCGCTCGGCGCTCACCGTGGGCGCGCCCGGCTGCACCGCCACCTCCACCTCGGGCGGCGGGGCCAGGAGCTCCACCACCTCCTTGAGCAGGGCGCCCGTGTCCACGGCGGTCGGATCGCTCAGCTTGCCCGCGCGGGCATAGGTGAGGATGCCGTCGATGAGCGCCTCCATGCGGTGCACGCGGCCGTGCAGGAGCGTGATGAACTCGCGCGCCTCGCTGGTGAGGTTCGTGCCCAGCTCCTCCTTGAGCCACTCCGCCAGGTTGGCGATGCCGCGCAGCGGGGCCTTGAGGTCGTGGGAGGCCACGTAGGCGAACTGATCCAGCTCGCGGTTGGACTGCTCCAGCGCCTGGGTGAGCCGCACCAATTCCCGCGCCCGCTCCTCCGCCTGCTGGCGGGCGCGCACCATGTCGGTGACCTCCACCGCGTGGGTCATCACGCCGAAGGTCCCCCCGTCCTCGTCGGTGAGCGGCTGGTAGACGAAGTTGAAGTACGCGTCGTCCATCCGGCCGAAGCGCGCGACCCGCACGGGCACCTCGTTGCCGACCACGGGTTGTTTCGTGGCGTACACCTGGTCGTAGAGTTCGAAGAGGCCCTGGCCCGCCAGGTCCGGGAACGCGTCCGGGATGGTCTTCCCCACCAGGGGGCGGTTGCCCGTCATCTGATCGTAGCCCGGGTTGACCACCTGGATGACGTGCTGGGGCCCGCGGGCCACCATGATGGAAGCGGGCGCCTGCATGAAGACCTGGGTCAGCCGGTTGCGCTCCAGCTCCAGCTGCTGCTCCAGGCGGTGCTGCTGGGTGATGTCACGCAGGGTGAGCACCACGCCCAGATGGACGCGGGTGTCGGTGTACACCGGGACGGCGCTGCCCTGGACGCGCAGCCTGTGGCCGTCGGGCGTGGAGAGGGTCCACACCTCGTTGAGGACGCGCTCCCCCCGCCCCGCCCGCGCCGGGGGCAGCTCGTCGGCGGAGAGCGGCGTGCCGTCGCCCCGCTCCTGCCGGAAGCCCTGGGCGGCGAAGGGCTCGCCCACGCGCAGGCCCGGGTAGAGCGTCCGGGCCATCTCGTTGAGGAAGCTGACGCGGCCCGCGGTGTCGAAGGTGATCACCGCGTCAGCGATGTGGCCCAGCATCGCGACGCGCTCGGCCGCCAGCGCTTCGATGCTCCTGCGCGCCAGCACCTGCTCCGTGGTCTCCACCGCGTGCGCCATGATGCCGAACACGCTTCCGCTCGCGTCCTTGAGCGGCTGGTAGACGAAGTCCAGGTAGACGTCCTCCACCGCCCCGGTGCCCTTGCGGTCCAGGCGGACCAGCGCGTCGTGCGCGATGTAGGGCTTGCCGGTGGACCTCACGGTGTCCAGCAGCTGCAGGAAGCCCTGGTCCGCGATCTCGGGCAGGGCCTCACGCAGGGGCTTGCCAATCAGGTCCCGGTTGCCCGTCAGCTGCTGGTACAGCGGGTTGGAGACGGTGAAGCGGTGCTCGGGCCCCTCCAGCACGGCGATGATGGCCGGGGCCTGCATGAAGACCTCGTACAGACGCTCACGCTCCGCGCGCGCCTCCGCCAGGGCGCGGTCGCGCTCGTTGCGCGCCCGGACCTCGCGGGTCACGTCGAAGATGGAGACGAGGACGCCGCCCACGGCGCCCGTCTCGTCGCGGACCGGGCTGTAGCAGAGCGTGAGGAAGAACTCCTCCGGGCGGCCATGCGGCGCGAGCGGGTACATCCGCTCCTCGTACGTGACCGTCTCCCCGTTGAAGATGCGCGGGTAGATGGTCTCGTTGATGTGCCACACCTCCGGCCAGCACTCCTTGTTGCCCTGCCCCAGGCCTCCGGGGTGCTTGGTGCCCATGAGCAGGCGGTAGCCGTCGTTGTAGAACTGGTAGAGCTCCGGCCCCCACAGGACGATGAGCGGGAACTGCGAGCCCAGCACCATGCTCACCGCGGTCTTGAGGCTCTGGGGCCAGGTGTCCACGGGGCCCAGCGGATGCGTGCTCCAGTCCTTCGCCCGGCACAGCGCGCCCAGCTCTCCGCCGTCGGGGAAGACCCGGGCCGCAGCGTCGGTTGCTGGCTTCCACTGCACGGTCATGTCAGGGCATCTCCACGAGGGTCCAGTACTTGTTGAGCGTGGCCATGACCTCCACGAAGTTGATGAAGGTGACGGGCTTGAGCAGGTAGCCGGCGACGTTCAGGTTGTACGCGTCGATCTTGTCCCGCTCGTCCGCGGACGTGGTGAGCACCACCACGGACACCGTCCGCAGCTCCGGGTCCGCGCGCAGCACGCGCAGGAACTCGATGCCGTTCATCTTCGGGAGGTTCAAATCCAGCAGCACCAGCCGGCGCCCCTCGGGCACCGCGCCGTTGCGCAGCATCTCCAGGCCCTCCAGCCCGTTGGTGGCCACGTAGAGGGGGTTGGCGATGTGGTTCTTCTGGAAGGCGCGGCGGACGTTCATCACGTCCACTTCGTCATCTTCAATCAACAGGATGTGCAGCGTCCTGTCACCGGCGGTGGCGGTGGTCATCTCAAGCCTTTCGAGCCTGCGCGGCGTCCAGACCCAAGAGGAGCCCGAGCACGCGGCATCTAGCGTTCGCTTCCGTGCGGATATCAGGCACCTTCGGGCAACTGTCTGCTTCCTGACGCGACCCTCCGCACGCCTGCTCGGGAGGGCGCCTGGAGAGTGTCGACCATCCTTCACTTCGCACCCATGGGTTGAGGGCCCTCGCGCGGGGACGGTATGGCGATAGGCCCTGTGCGCCGTCCCCCTCCCATGGATGACTCCCAGAAGACGAAGGAAGAGCTCATCGAGGAGCTCCATGGCCTGCGCAAGGCCTTGCGCCAGAACAGCGCCGACCTGGAGCAGTTCACCTACGTGGCCAGTCACGACCTCCGGGCCCCGCTGCGGGGCATCTCCAACCTGTCCCAGTGGCTGGAGGAGGACCTGGGGCCGCAGCTGTCCCCGGGGTCGCGCAGGCAGATGGAGCTCTTGCGCGGACGCGTGCAGCGGATGGAGACCATGCTGGATGGCCTGCTGGACTACAGCCGGGCAGGCCGTGTCCACCACAAGCCCGAGTCCGTGGCGGTCGACCGGTTGATCCACGAAACGCTGGAGCGGCTGGCCCCCGGGCCTTCCGCGCGGCTGGAAGTGGGTCCCGGGATGCCGGTGCTCGTCACGGAGCGCCCCGCGCTCCAGCAGGTCTTCCGGCACCTGCTCTCCAACGCCCTGAAGCACGCGGGCCGCGAGGACGTGCGGATCCGCGTGGAGGTGGAGGCCACCCCCGCCCTCCACCACTTCCGCGTCGCGGATGACGGCCAGGGAATCGCCTCCCGCTACCACGAGAAGATCTGGAGTCCGTTCCAGGCGCTCGTGTCGCGCGACAAGGTCGAGGGCGCCGGCATGGGCCTGTGCGTCGTCAAGAAGCTCGTGGAGGGTCGCGGCGGCCGGACCTGGGTCGAGTCGGCCGAAGGCGCGGGCGCCACGTTCCACTTCACCTGGCCCGGGTCCGAGGAACGCCTCACGTGAGCGACACCCCTGTCTCGACCTCCCCCGTGGAAGCCCCTCCCCTGACCGAGCGCCTCCGGCTGCTGCTCGTGGATGACGACGAGGTCGACCGGCTCCTGGTCCAGCGGCTGTTGGGCACGACCGGGCTCGCGGTGGACGTGGTGGAGGCCACGAGCGGGAGCGAGGCCCTGGAGCACCTGAAGGCGCGGTCCTTCGACGTCATCCTCCTGGACTTCTTCCTGCCGGGGGAAGACGGGTTCTGGGTGCTGCGCGAGCTGGGCCGCCTGGGTTCGCGCTCCCCCATCGTCGTCCTCACGGGCCAGGGCAGCGAGCAGATGGCCGTGGAGCTGATGAAGGCGGGCGCGTCCGACTACATCGCCAAGAGCCGGTTGTCCGCGGAGCGGCTGGAGCAGAGCCTGCGCCAGGCCATGCGGCTGCACCTGGCGGAGCAGCGGCACCGGGCGCTCGCGGAGGCCCTGCCGCAGATCGTCTGGACGGCGGGCCCGGATGGACGCCCGGACTACTTCAACCAGCGCTGGTACGACTACACCGGGTTGACGCCACGGCCCGCGGCGGTGGAGAGCGGGAGCGCGGCCACCCTGCTCCCCCGGGACGTCATCCACGCCGACGACATGGCGGGCTGCCTGGGCAGGTGGAGCGAGAGCCGGCTGGCGGGGGCGCCCTTCGAGTGCGAGGGCCGCATCCGGCGCCACGCGGACGGCGCCTGGCGCTGGCACCTCATCCAGGCCCTGCCGCTGCGCAACGCGCACGGCCGCATCCTCCAGTGGCTGGGCACCTGCACGGACATCGATGATCAGAAGCGCGCGGCGGAGACGCTGAGCTTCCTGGCGGAGGCGAGCACCATGCTCACCGCCTCGCTGGAGATGTCCGTCACGCTCGAGCGGCTCTCCGCGCTGCTCCTCCCGCGGCTGGGCGACTGGTGCGCGGTCTACCTCCAGGACGACGACGGGCCCGTGCGCCAGGCGATGGTTGCCCACGTGGATGCCTCGCGGGTGCCGCTCCTGCGCGAGCAGCACCGCGCCTTCCCTCCATCCGCCACCGCCAGCCACGGCGTCGCGCGGGTGCTGCGCACGGGCGTGCCGGAGCTGGTGCCCGAGCTCACCGACGCCGTCCTCCATGAGGCTCTGGGCGAGGCGCTGGGCCCTACGGGCGACGACGCGCGGATCCGCCCGGGGTCGTGGATCATCGTCCCGCTGTGGGCACAGCGGCGCGTCTTCGGGGCGCTGAAGGTGTGCGCCCTGCCGTCCGGCCGCCGCTACGGCGCGCGGGACCTGGAGCTGGTGCAGGAGCTGGCGCGGCGGGCGGAGATCGCCATCGACAACGCCCGGCTGTTCGAGATGGCCAAGGCCGAGCACCTGGGCGCCGAGCAGGCCAACCGCGCCAAGGACGAGTTCCTGGCCGCGGTCTCCCACGAGCTGCGCACCCCGCTGATGGCGATGGTGGGCTGGACGCGGATGCTGCGCTCGGGGCAGCTGGGCCCGGAGAAGGCCGCCCGGGCCCTGGAGGCGGTGGAGCGCAACACGCAGGTGCAGACGCAGCTCATCGAGGACCTGCTCGACGTGTCGCGGATCATCACCGGCAAGATGCGGCTGGAGATCCGTCCGGTGGTCCCCGGCATGTTCATCGAGGCGGCGCTGGACTCGGTGCGGCACGCCGCCGAGGCGAAGGGCGTCACGCTCTGCGCCGAGCTGCCGCCGGGCACCGGCTCCATCCACGGCGACGCGGACCGGCTGCAGCAGGTGGTCTGGAACCTGCTCTCCAACGCCATCAAGTTCACGCCCCGGGGCGGCCAGGTCACCGTGCGACTGCGGTGGGTGGAGGGCCACGTCGGCATCGAGGTCCAGGACACCGGCCAGGGCATCCCCCGGGCCTACCTGGGCCAGATCTTCGAGCGCTTCTGGCAGGTGGACGGAAGCTCCACCCGGAAGCATGGCGGGCTGGGGCTGGGGCTGGCCATCGTGCGGCACCTCACGGAGCTGCACGGGGGCACCATCGAGGCGACGAGCCAGGGCGAAGGCCATGGCGCCCTCTTCCGGTTGACGCTGCCGTTGGCGACCGCGGCCTCGTCGCGGGGAAGCACGCCCCTCGTCCAGGTCCAGGCGCGCCAGGAAGTGCCCTCGCTCGATTCAGGAGTGCTGAAGGGCCTGCAGGTGCTGGTGGTGGACGACGAGCCAGACGCGCTCGAGCTGCTCACCGTGGTGCTGGAGAGCCGCGGGGCCCAGGTCTTCACGGCCTCCAGCGCCCGCGAAGCACTGGAGAAGCACCAGCTCCACCGCCCTCACGTCATCATCTCCGACATCGGCATGCCGGGAGAGGACGGCTATTCCTTCATCCGCAGGCTGCGCGCCCTGCCACTGGCGCAGGGAAGCCAGACGCCGGCCATCGCGCTCACCGCCTTCGCGCGGATGGAGGACCGCACCCGGGCGCTGCTCGCGGGCTTCCAGATGCACGTGCCCAAGCCCATCGAGCCGGCGGAGCTGATCATCGTCCTGGCCTCGCTCACCGGGCGGCACCCGCGGGTGGACTCACAGGTCCAGGCCGTCCGCCAGGCGCCGTGACCGCACGAACAGGAACAGCAGGCCGCACGCGCTCAGCACCGCGGACAGGCCCAACGCTCCCGCGACCCACATGAAAACGCGTGCGTCGCCCGTGCTCACCTCCAGCACGCTGCGCTCCGGGGCCCCTGGGGCGTAGTGCACCTTCACCGTGGCGCCCACCGGGTAGCGCGCCAGATACGCCGTCAGCTCCGCGCTGGGCTGGGAGTGCACGCTCAGGAACTCCCGCTGAGACACGTTGGACAGGGTCTCGCCAAGATACGAGCGGCCATCCACCTCGTAGGCGTAACGCGGCTTCACGTACCAATAGCGGCTGGACTTCGAGAGCCCGGTCTCCACCGAGATCGCGAGCATCCGCCCCGGCACCGTCGGCCGGGCCAGGAATGCCTGCTCCGCGAGGTGGAGCCGCCAGGCCAGATACCCCAGGAACAGGCCGAAGACCGTTCCCACGGTCACGATGGCTTTCAGGGTGGTGCGCAGCCACATGCCCGAGGAGGCCATCAGTGCTTGCGGCGCTGGAGCCTGCGCAGGCCCGTCAGCAGCGCCTCGCCATCCGGCGTACCCAGGCCCGTGCACGCGTTCCACAGCGTCGAGTCGCTGGCGAAGTAGGCGCCGTTGCCGCCGTGGGTGATGCGACGGACGACGGGCTGTCCCTCGGTGACGAGCGCGTACAGCCGGGGGTGGAGGAAGCCCACGCGCTCCCCCAGCGCCTCGTTGAGGCGGACGATGAGCGCGGCCCACATGGGCGCGGCGGCGCTCGTGCCCGCGGCCACGCCCTGCTGGCCCTTGAAGACGATTTGATAGCCGGTGTGCAGGTCCGCGTTCGCCGCGACGTCCGGCACGCCCCGGCCGGTGCTCCGGGACACTTCGAACACGCCGTTCTTCCATGACGACTTCACCAGGTCCGGCACGCCCATGCCCTGCTGGTACCGCGGCAGCGCGTTCATGGTGCTGACGCCGCCGCTGCTCGCGCCCGCGGCCGTGGAGCTGGGGCCCATGGACATCGCCTCGCCCAGGCGGTTCCACACGCGCTCGTGGTGGAGGACGTCCCCTACCGCCTCCAGCGTGGTGCCTCCGCAGCCCAGCACCAGCGCGCTCGCGGCGGGGTAGCTCGTCGCGGCCAGGGTGATGGCGCCCGTGGGCGAGTGGGCATTCACCGGCACCTGCGACCCCAGGTCACCGGACGCGGCGCACACGGTGATGCCCAACAGCGCCGCTTCGATGAAGAGCCGCTCGAAGGCCAGCTCCTCGCCCTGCTGGATGAGCGACCCTTCGTAGAAGGACCAGCTGGTGGTCAGCACCGACGGCCGGTTCTCCCGGTCGCTGATGGCCTCCGCCAGCACGCGGTGGTAGTCGCGCAGCGAGTAGTCCTTCGACCCCGCGTTGTAGACGACGACGCTCGCGGCCGGACACACCGAGGCCACCAGCTCCACGTCCATGGTGACCTCCGCGTTGGAGGCGGTGTTGAGGAGCCCCGCCTTGTTCGGCCCCACGTTCACCACCGGCGCAGTGCGCTCCACCCCCACGGACTTCAGGTACGCATCCAGGTCCGACTGCTTGTAGCCGCCCGCCAGCTCGATGATGCCCACGCACTGGCCTTCCCCCTGGTTGCGGGGGTAGCGGTAGAGGTTCGCCACCTGGGGCGCCGTGTACGTGCGCAGCCCGGCCTGCTTCGCCATCTCTTCGGGGATGGGCAGGGCCGCCGCGTTGTGGGTGACGAGCGGCCGCGTGTCCAGGCCCAGGACCCACTCCGCCACGCCTTGCAGCGCGCGCGGCAGGGTCACCGGCTTCGTGTGGGTCAGGTAGGAAGACTTCCCGTGGGTGTAGCGCCGCAGGTCCACCTCGAAGGCCTTGCGAATCGCGGTCGTGGACCCCTGAAGCACGACGTAGCTCCGGTCGCGCCGCTCGGAGGTGATGGTGAGTCCGTGGCTCTTCGCGAAGCGCCGCACGGCGGCCAGGTGCTTCGGGTTCGTGCCGTACTTCGCCTCGAACTCGTCGTGGGTGAGCGGGCGGCGCGGCGGGTTCGCGCACAGCTCCTCCACCGTGGGCAGCGGCGCCCCGTGACGTAGCAGCAGGGTGACCTCCACCGTTCCCGTGGCGGAGCGGCTCCGGAGCGGAGGGTGGAGGGACACCGGAGACACACGCGCGCTCTGCGTCAGGGGGATGCGGGCCATGCGCGGCGTTCTACCACGCGGGGTCCGGGCTCCCGGAAGCCGGGGCCGGGTCGTATCCACGAGCGGGGGCTACCGGGTAGGCTCGACCGCCTGCCCATGGACCGAGTCCTCCGCATCAAGCCCCACCTGCGCGCCGAGGTGCTCGACGCGCGACGCGTGTTCCTCGTCGGGGAGCGCGCCCAGTTCCTCCTGGAGGGGGAGCTGCACGCGAGCATCGTGCCCCTGCTGGATGGCGAGCGCACCGTGGAGAACGTCATCGCCGCGCTGGCGGGACGGGCCTCCGCGCCGGAGGTGCTCTACGCGCTGTCGCTCCTGGAGGAGCGCGGGCACGTGGAGGAGGCCCACGACGTCTTCGACGCCAGCGTCGCCGGCTTCTGGGAGTCGCTGGGTGTGGGCGCGGCCACCGCGGCCGGGCGGCTGTTGGACGTGTCCGTCTCCGTGCACGCGGTGGACGGCGAGGATGGCGAGGGTCTGGCGGAGGCGCTGCGCGACACCGGCCTGGAAGTGCGCGACGACGCCGACCGCCGCGTGCTGCTGGTGGACGACTACCTGTCGACCGAAGCGCTCGCGCTGGCCCAGGAGGCCCGGAGCGCGGGCGCCGCGTTCCTCCCGCTGAAGGTGTCCGGCACCGCGTGCCATGCGGGCCCGGTGGTGGACTCCGGCGAGCGCGCCTGCTGGACGTGCCTCACTGCGCGGCTGTTGGACAACCGCCCCATCGAGAAGTACCTCGCGCGCAAGGGCACCCCGCCGCGCGCCATCCGCCCACCGCGTACGGGGCTGCCCACCACCGCGAAGGCGGGGCTGTCCTTCGCGGCGACGCTCGTGGCCCGCTGGGTGGTGGATGGGCCCGGGGGCCCGGGACAGACGCGGCTGTGGACGCTGGACTTCGCCACCTGGAAGCTGGAGTCGCACGCGGTGGCGCGGCGTCCGCAGTGCCCGGATTGCGGCGACCCCCACTGGATGGAGGCGCGCGCGAAAAAGCCCCTGGAGCTGGCCTCGCGCTCCAAGCGCTTCACCGACGACGGGGGCCACCGCATCCTCACGCCCGAGCAGACCTGGGAGCGCCACCGCCACCTCATCAGCCCGGTGACGGGTGTGGTGAGCGACCTGCGCGCGGTGCCGGGCGACGCCCCGCTGGGCCACATCCACTCCGCCGTCTTCCGCGTGTGCCCGTGGACGGACGCGCCGGCCTCCGACGACTTCCACCGCGTGGCCAGCGGCAAGGGCCGCACGGAGGCCCAGGCCCGCGCGGGCGCGCTGTGTGAAGCGCTGGAGCGCTACAGCGCGGTGTTCCAGGGCGACGAGCCCCGAGTCCACGCCACGGCGTCCCAGCTGGGCGCGCAGGCCGTGCACCCGGACATGCTCCAGCACTTCAGCGCCGCGCAGTTCCAGGCCCGGCCCGAAAGCGCGAGCCGCGACATGCGCACCGCGGTGCCCCGTCCGTACGCGGATCAACCCATGGACTGGAGCCCCGCGTACTCACTCACGCACGGGGTCCACAAGTACGTGCCCACGTCGTTCGCGTACCTCTTCGCGCCCACGTCCCCGCTCGGAGACGGGCCGTTCTGCTTCTTCAACTCCAACGGGAACGCCGCGGGCAACTGCGTGGAGGAGGCCATCCTCCAGGGCTTCCTGGAGCTGGTGGAGCGCGATGCGGTGGCGCTCTGGTGGTACAACCGCCTGCGCCGTCCGCGCGTGGACCTGCGCTCCTTCGACGAGCCGTGGTTCGCGTCCGTGAGCGCGCACTACCAGTCGCTCGGCCTCACGTTGTCGGTGTTGGACCTCACGCACGACCTGGGCATCCCGGTGTTCGCCGCGCTCGTGTGGTCTCCGGAGCGCGGGCGGGCCTGGGCCGGGTGCGGCTGCCACTTCGACGCGAAGCTCGCCGTGCAGCGCGCGCTCACGGAGGTGGCCCAGTGTTACGACCCGAAGGACGTGGCTCCGTCCCCCTGGGACGCCAGCGCGCACGGCGACGTCAGCTGGCTCTTCCCCAACGACCTGGTCCCCGCGCGCGTCCGCGCAGACTTCCCACACGTGGGGCACAACGACCTGCGGGATGACGTGCGCGAGTGCGTGGCCCGGGCCTCGAGCGTGGGGCTGGAGACGCTGGTGGTGGAGCAATCACGGCCCGACGTGGGCGTATCCGCGGTGAAGGTCATCGTCCCGGGGCTGCGCCACTTCTGGCCGCGGCTGGGCCCCGGACGGCTGTATGACGTCCCCGTGAGAATGGGGTGGCTGAAGGCCCCGAAGACCGAAGCGCAGCTCAACCCCGTGCCCTTCTACTTCTGAGCGATGGCGCCGCCTCCTGACCCCAAGCCTCGCATCCTCCTGGTCCAGTGCGGCCCCGACCGGCGCCACGTGGACCGGGAGACGGAGGACTTCGATCCCGAGCGAGGCCTGGTGAAGCGCGCGAC
This sequence comes from Corallococcus sp. AB045, assembly GCF_003668895.1. Classification (NCBI taxonomy): domain Bacteria; kingdom Pseudomonadati; phylum Myxococcota; class Myxococcia; order Myxococcales; family Myxococcaceae; genus Corallococcus; species Corallococcus sp. AB045. Next base: position 3,718 of record NZ_RAWN01000029.1, on the reverse strand, counting down.
GATGACGCCGCTGGCCTGCGCGACGCTCGCGGCGCTCACGCCGGACGCCTTCACCGTGGACATCTGGGACGAGGAGCTGCACGGCCAGCTGCGCGCGGACACGGAGCTTCCGGACTACGACATCGTCGGCGTGTCGGTGATGTACTCCGCCCTCACCTACCAGGCGCGCTTCCTCGGCGGGCACTTCCGCGACCGGGGCGCCACCGTGGTCGCGGGCGGCCCCGCCATCTCCGCCGCGCCGGAGGACTACCGGGGCTTCTTCGACGCCCTCTTCGTCAACGAGGCGGAGCGCACCTGGCCGCGCTTCCTCGCGGACTGGCTCGGGGGCGAGTACGCGCCCGAGTACCGTCAGCTCGACAAGCCCTCGCTGAACGAAAGCCCCCTGCCCCGCTGGGACGCCATCGAGGCGGACCTCCCGCGCTACGCGTGGGGCTCCGTGCAGACCACGCGCGGCTGTCCGTTCGACTGCTCTTTCTGCGACGTCATCTACCTGTACGGCCGCAAGCAGCGGCACAAGCCCGTGGAGCAAGTGCTGGACGAGGTGCGCGCCCACGCGGCGCTCGGGGCGGAGGGCGTCTTCTTCGCGGACGACGAGTTCATCGGTGACGCGGCGTACGCGAAGGAGGTGCTCGCGGGGCTGGTGCCCCTCAACCGCGCACTGCCCCGTCCGCTGCGCTTCTTCACCCAGGTGACGATGAACCTGAGCCGCGACGCCGCGCTGCTGGAAGGCATGGCGGACGCCAACTTCTACACCATCGTCCTGGGCATCGAGTCCTTCGACACCGGCGCGCTCAAGGAAGCGCAGAAGCACCAGAACGTGCGCGCGGACCTCGTGGGCGACCTCTTGCACATCCAGGCGCACGGCATCGGGCCCCGGGGCAGCTTCATCGTCGGGTTCGACCACGACACGCCCGCGGTCTTCGACTCGCTGCACGCGAACATCCAGCGCACCCACCTGCCCTGGGTGGTGGTGGCGCCGCTCCAGGCCCCGCGCGGCACCAAGCTGTGGACGCGGCTGCGCGCGGAAGGCCGGCTCGCCACGCCCCGCAGGGCGCACGCGAAGGACCGGGGCGCCATCGTGCTCAACGTGATGCCCCTGGGCATGACGCGGCCCCAGTTGCTCGAAGGCTTCCGCGACCTGGTGGAGCGGCTGTCCACCTGGGACGCCGCCTGCGAGCGCATCCGGGGCTTCATCGCCGGCATCCAGCGCCCACCCCAGGTGGAGGAGCCCCACTGGCCGGAGGCCGTCACCGACCGCTTCCTCCGCGAAGCCACCGCCGCGTGGGCCCTGACGCCGTCCGAGCGACAGGCCCTGGGGGACACGCTCGCCCAGGTGCGCAGCACCGCCCCGGCGATGCTGCCGCGCGCGGTGTTCTTCCTCGCGCGCAACCAGAACGAGCGCCGCCGCCATGAGCGACTCTTCACGGACTTCGACGCGGTGCTGGCCGCCGAGCGCCAGGGCGACCTCGTCCCGGACACGCAGCCCGTCTACGTCCCGCCGGGCTTCGCCACCGCGATGCGCGACGTGTTCCCGGACCTCTTCGTGCGCCTGAGCCGCGACCTGCCGGACCGCCGCGACGTGCCGGAGGCCTCACGCGACGTGCTGGTGGACTTCGTCGCCCGCTGGGGCGAAGGCTTCCAGGCGCTCCAGCCGCAGCACCACGAGTTCCTTCGCGAGCTGTGCGACCGCGCGGTGGCGGCGCGCGGTGGCCAGCCGGGCACGCTGGAGGTCTCGGAGGAGCGGGCCCTGCGCACCCAGGCGCGCCGCACCGGCCTGCTGGAAGCACTGCTCAAGGACGTGCGCGACGAGCTCGCGAGCTGGGGACCCTGACGCATGCGCGACGGCCTTCACATCTTCGACGCGGACCGGCACGTCCTGGAGCCGCTGAGCCTGTGGGCGGAGCAGCTGGAGCCCGGCCTGCGCCGGCACGCGCCCCGCCCGGGACGCCTCCCGGACGAAACGCTGGAGGAGCGCCTGGAGCGGCTGGGCCCCCAGGGCCTGCTGCCCGTGCTGCCCCTGCCGGAAGTGGACGGCAAGCCGCTGTGGAACCACATGCCGGAGAAGGCCTGGCTGGCGTTCTCCGCGCGCTCCTACGCGCAGCTGGGGCGCAATGAACTGCTGCAGCGGCCGGACGTGTACCTGGCCCAGATGGATCGCGACGGCGTGGACATGGCGGCCCTGTTCCCCACCTACGCGTTGCTCCTGGAGGGCTTCTCGCCCCTGGAGCCCCACGTGGCCACCGCGTTCGCGTCCGTCTACAACACCTGGCTGCACGGCTTCTGCGCGCACCAGCCGGAGCGCCTGCGCGGCGTGGGGCTCATCAGCCGGCACCAGCCAGAGGCCATGGTCGCGGAGGTCCGCCGCGTCGCGGGCTTCGGCTGGCGCGCCGTGATGGTGCGCCCCAACCCCATCGGAGGCCGCCTGCTGTCGGACGCCGCCTATGAGCCCTTCTGGTCCGAGTGCGAGAAGCTCTCACTCGCGGTGGTGCTTCACGGCAGCGGCCACGTGTACGTGCCGTCCGCGGGCGCGGACCGCTTCGACACCCGCTTCGCCAACCACGTGTGCGCCCACCCCATGGAGCTGATGATGGGGCTGCTCGCGCTCCTCCAGGGGGGCGTGCTGGAGCGGCACCCGGCCCTGCGCATCGGCGCCATGGAGGCCGGCTGCGGGTGGCTTCCGTACTGGGCGTGGCGTCTGGATGAGGAATATCGCGCTGTGGGTGCAGAGGTCTCCGCCACCATCCGACAGCTCCCTTCCTCGTACCTACGCCAGCACTGCTTCGTTTCCATGGAACCGGACGAACCGTACCTGTCTGACGTGGTGCGACACCTCCCGGAGGACCGATTGGTATTCGGAAGCGATTTCCCCCATCTGGACCACGGCGAGGATGTGCTGGGTGCGATGCTGTCCTTGCGTGACGTGATGACCGAAAGTCGTCTACGAAAGGTTCTCTGGGAAAACCCGACTCGGTTCTACGGTGTGGAACCGTGAGGCCGCACGAATGAGATTGTCGCTCGCCGAAGGTGTGGCGCTGCGTTGCCCCGACGCGGAGGACGCGCGCGTGGAGGGCCCTGGCCGCTCACTGCGGTTGGGCCCGCTGGCCCCCGGTGTGCGCGCCGTCTTCGAGTCGCTCGCGGACGGAGGCATCCATGAGACGGAGGTGCCGGCCGCCGCGGGCTCGGACACGACGCTCGCCTGGTACTGGCTGGACCTGGCCGGAGACGGCGGCCTGCTGTCGTGGACGGTGGAGGAGCGCGGCAACCTGCTCCTGACGCTCACGCCCGCGTCCGCGTCGTTCCTGCGCCACCGCGCGACGTTCGACGCGGCCCAGCCGCTGCAGCTGTCTCGCTTCGCGCACACGCGCATGGCGGAGGGCCGCGCGGTGCTGGACTGCCCCACGGTGCACGCCACCGCGGCGCTGCATGACCGGCGCGTGGTGTCGCTGCTCTTCGACATGGCCCGCCCCACGCTCCTGGCGCGGCTCAACCAGTTCAACACCGGCATCGAGTCCTTCACGCTGCGCGAGCTGGTGCGCCTGCTGGCGGAGACGGGCATCCTGGTCCCCAACGGCCTGGACGTGCCGGCGTCGGAGGAGACGCAGACAGCGCTCAAGCAGTGGGAGCCGCACGACCTGCTCTTCCACCTGCGCTCGCGCGGCTGGGGCCACCAGACGCGCGCGGGGGCCACCTACCGCTTCCGTGGCGAGCTGCCCAACCC
>NZ_RAWN01000344.1:0-5414 GCF_003668895.1 Corallococcus sp. AB045 | reverse complement strand
CGGCGGGGCGGCGGGACGCGGGGCAGGCGCCGGCGGCGTCTGGGATTGCAGTGACGAGGCGAGCAGCAGCGCAACGGGGAGCATCTGGGTTCCTTGGGATGAGGCAGGTGCGGCAGCGGACCTGCAAGGGAGCGTGAATGGGCCGGCTCCCTTTCCGGCGCGAACTTCTTAGCGCATGCGGGACACGGAGCGTCTTCACCTTCTAGGCTCGAAATGCGGGCCCTTCCCGGCCCCGGTACGTGAGGACCCGCCCTTGAGGAACACCCTGCTCCCGCTGCTGTTCGTGTTGTTGTCCTGGCCCGCCGTCGCTCCGGCGGCGCAGAAGGTCACCGTGCCGGTGGACGTGGGCGTGGGGCCGGCGGTGTTCGTGTTCTCCGGCCCCATCGCGGACGACCAGCTCCTGCACACGGGGCTGAAGCTGTCCGTGGACGCGGTGCTGGACAAGGAGTGGCTGCGCAAGAACCAGCGCGCCATCCCGGCGCGCTACCGGAAGCAGGCGAAGCAGATGGATGAGATCCGCATCTCGCCGTCCATCTTCATTCCGGACTCGTTCATCATCTCGCCCAAGTACCGCGACACGGGGATGTACGGCGTGACGTTCAAGCCGCTGGGGCTGGGGGTGCCGCTGTCGTCCAGTCCGGTGCGCTTCAAGCTGGGCGTGGGGCTGGTGTTGACGTACGCGTACATCTTCTCCGACACGCTGCCGGACACGCACTTCCTGCGGCCCGGGGCGAGCCTGGGCGCGGACCTGGAGTTCCAGCTGGCGAAGAGCTTCCTCGTCAGCGTGGGCTGGGAGTCCACGTTCTACGTGCCGCAGGAGCTGGGCGGGCTGGGGCTGCCGGACTCGCTGGGGGACGGCATCTTCCACGTGGGGCAGGCGTACCTGCAGCTGCACTTCCGGTTCCCGTACACCACGACGCTGTAGTGCTCGCGCGCGGGTGGGGCACGTGTCTAGCGTGCCCGGCACCATGTCCCTCGTCCTCGCCACCGACGCGCAGAAGGCGCAGCGCGACGCCGTCACCCATGCCGCGTGGGGTTCCCCCCTGAGCGTGCCGCAGTACCAGGAGCGCGAAGCGCGGCTGCGCGCGCACCCGTGGAGCCGCGAGGGCATGAACACGTGGCTGTGGCTGGCGGACGACGGCCGGGTGCTGGCGTCGTGCGAGACGTTCCACACGGACAGCTTCCTGCGGGGCGCGGACGGACAGCTGACGCAGGGGGACAGCTACGCCATCGCCAGCGTGTACACGGAGGAGCACCTGCGCGGGCGGGGACACGCCACCCGGTTGATGGACGCCGTCGCCGCGGAATTGGAGCGGGTGGCGCCGCGTCCGCACTCGGTGGTCCTGTTCTCCGACGTCGGGGCGCCGCTGTATCGCCGGTCGGGCTACGTGGAGGTGCCCGCGTGGGACTGGCACCTGGACGCGGCCGATGCGCCGGGGGGACGGCCCGTGGACGGTGGGCTCCAGGAGACGGACGTGGCGGGGGCGCTCGCGCGGATGCGCCAGCCGGACGTGCCCTTCTTCCTGTGGCCTGGCGCCGCGCAGGTGGACTGGCACCTGGAGCGGGAGCGCATCTACGCGGACCTGCTGTCGCGGCCCCGGCCCCGGACGTGCGGCGCGGTGGTGGGCGAATCCACCGCGCTGTGGACGATGAACGCGCGCTACGGCGAGCTGGTGGTGCTGATGCTGGATGCGCGGGACGCCTCCGCGGCGGAGGCGCTGCTCACGGAGGCGCGCCGCGTGGCGCATCAGGCGGGGCTCAAGCGCGTGGTGTGGTGGGAGGAGCCCACGACGGCGTCACTGCTCGGCGGGGTCCCCGGCGCGGTGCGCGTGCAGCGGGACGGGTCGCTGCCCATGCTGCGGCCGCTGCGCCCGGGGCTGCCTCCCGCGCCGGAGGTCCCCTTCCCTCGCGCCCTCTGGGTGTGAGCTCCGCGGACAGGGCGGCGGTCAGGCGCCCCACCTCCGGCCCGGTGGGAACAGGGCCGGCGCCCCCAACCCGACTGTGTCAGGCGGCGACAGGTCCCCTAGGATGCACTCATGGCCGAGCGAAGGCGCATCATCGAGGGCTCCTGGAACTGCACGTCCTGCGGTGCCCGGAACATCCCCGCCCGTCACAAGAACTGCCCCTCCTGCAACAACCCGCGGGAGCTCAGTGGCAAGGAGTCCGAGTTCGACTTCGGTGACGTGGACGCGGCCTCCGGGAAGTCCACCCGCGAGGGTGTCTCCGACGAACAGGCCCTGGAGATGGCCGGCGCCGGCGAGGACTGGTTCTGCGCCTACTGCGGCGCGGCCAACCGGGGCGACGGCAAGCGCTGCCGGCAGTGCTCCGCCGAACGGGGCTCGGATGCGAAGGCCGCGCCGCTCGCGGACCTGTCCCCCAAGGCGCCCCCGAAGCCCGCGCCCAAGCCCCGCCGCTTCGGGAAGGTGGCGCTCATCGTGGTGGGCGTCCTCGCCTCGTGCTGCCTGGGCACCTGCGCGGTGGGCATCTGGGGCAACATGAAGCATGAGCTCAAGGGCGAGGTGGTGGCGACGAACTGGCGCCGCGCGCTGGTGCAGGAGCGCTTCGTCCCGGAGACGCGCACCGGCTGGCGGGATGAGCTGAGCACCACCTCGCCGCGCATGCCGGTGAACGGCGCGGGAGAGGTCGCGGGCGTGACGAACATCCGCGACTGCGTATCCCGCCAGCGTGGCACCCGCCGGGTCGCGGACGGCACCCAGCGCGTGTGCCGGACGAAGACGCGCAAGGTGGCCTGCGGCACCGAGGAGAAGTGCACCCGTCGCGACAAGGGCAACGGCTTCGCCGAAGAGGTCTGCCACGACGTGACGAAGTACTGCAACGAGTCCTACGAGGACTGCGACACGGAGACGCGCTACCGCAACGAGCCCGTCTACGCGCAGCAGTGCGCCTACGACACGTACGTGTGGAAGCCGGTGGACACGCGCGAGCTCAAGGGCACGGAGGGTCCGCCGCGCTGGCCGGAGCTCACCGCCGGGACGAACGAGCGGGTGCGGCGCGAGGAGGACTACACCGTGCTCGTGCGCTACGACGACGACGGCGTGAAGCAGCACGAGGTGAAGCCCACGCGCGAGGACGAGTTCGTCGCGTGGAAGAAGGGCCAGGGCGTCACGCTCACCGTGACGAACCTGGGCAAGGTGGAGCAGGCCGTCCGCCGCTGAAGCAGCACCGCCCGAGGAGTCTCATGGAGTGCACCTGCTGTGGCGCCTGCTGCGTGGCGCCGGACATCGCCGCGCTGGACAAGCCGCTGGGGCTGCGGTGCCCGCACCTGGGCGCGGACAACCTGTGCACCGTGTACGAGCGGCGGCCCCAGGTGTGCCGGGACTACGCGGCGGACGAGGTGTGCCGCCGCATCGAGGCCCCCACGTTGGACGAACGCGTGAACAACTACCTGGCGCTGTTCCAGCTCACCGCGGAGGCGGAAGCCGTGCGCAAGTCCGGCTGCGCCTCCATGCGGATGGCGCGCGCCATCCGGGAGCGGAAGTGAACTTCCAACCCACCGAGCCGTTCGTTCCCGCGCCGGGCCTTCGCGGCGCGCATGCGCAGACCATCTACGCGTCGCTCGTGCGCCCCACCCGCGTGCCGCCCCTGCGCCGGGAGCGGAGGGATCTGCCGGACGGGGACTTCGTCGACCTGGACACCTTCGACGGGCCGAAGGGCGCGCCGCACGTGGTGGTGCTGCACGGCCTGGAGGGGTCGTCCCAGGCGGGCTACGTCACGGAGGTGCTGCGGGGCGCGGCGAAGCGCGGCTGGGGCGCCACGGCGATCAACTTCCGCTCGTGCAGCGGGGAGCCGAACCGGCTGGCCCGGGCGTACCATTCCGGGGACACGGCGGACACGCTGCTGGTGATGGCGGACGTGCGCGAGCGCATCACCGGGCCGATGCTCGCGGTGGGCTTCTCCCTGGGCGCCAACGTGCTGTGCCGGCTGCTGGAGGAGACGGGGGATCAGGCGCCCGTGGTGGCCGCCGCGTCCATCAGCGCGCCGTACGACCTGGACGCGTGCTGCCGCAAGCTGGATGGCGGCAGCGGCTACCACTGGCTCTACCGCGAGCGGTTCCTGCGCACGCTCAAGAGCAAGGCCCGCGCGAAGTTGCAGCGGTTCCCGGGCGCGTTCGACGGGACTCGCATGGAGGCGGCGCGCACCATCCGGGGCTATGACGACGTGGTCACCGGGCCGCTGCATGGCTTCCGGGACGCGGAGCACTACTACCGGGAGGCGTCGTCGGGGCCCAGGCTCGCGGACATCCGCCGGCCCACGCTGCTCTTGAGCTCCGCGGATGATCCGATGCTGGAGGCGCCGGTGATTCCGCCTTCCGCGCGGGACAACCCGTTCCTCAACGTGGTGCTGACCGAACAGGGCGGCCACGTGGGCTTCGTCGCGGGCCGCGTGCACCGTCCGTACTTCTGGGCGGAGGCGCAGGCGCTCACGTTCTTCGAGCGGGTGCTCGCCGGCTGATCAGCCGAAGAAGAAGGTGAGGCCGAGTTTTCCGGACGGCTGCACCTTGCGCATCATCCACGACTGCGTCTCCACGGGAGACAGCCCGTCGCGGAAGGGCTCGTCCAGCTTCTGGAGGCTGGGGACGTCCATCTCCATGAAGCTCATGCCGCCGCGCACGAAGAAGCTGAGGCGCCGGGTGGCGTTGAACTCCAGGCCCACGTGCGTGCTGATGTACGTGTAGCCCACGCGCTCCATGGAGGAGGCGGGCAGCTGCGTGCGGTCCGCGAGCCTCCGGTTCAGCGTCTCCGTGCTCGCGGCCTGCGCGTGCCCGAACTCCCATGAGAACGAGGGAGAGACCTTGCTCTTCAGCGGGAGCAGCGTGAGTCCCGCGCGCAAGGCGCCTCGCAGACCGTTGTGCGCGCCGCCGAGGTGGATTCGCAGGTACGGCGAGGGCCGGAGGACGCCGGAGAGTCCCGCGCCTTCGGGCATGCCCGCGTCGAGCATCAGACCGAAGGGGGCGAGCCGCTCTGGATCATTCATGCGGCGCCGGCCTTCGCCCTGCTGGGCCTGAACCTGCGGCAACTGCGCCTGCGGTGCTGTCTGGGCGATGGCCGTGTGGGCCGCCAGGACCGCTACCGCCGCGGTGACGATGGACACCGCTCCCATGAGGATTCTCCCCGTTCCAGACATCGCGGCCATGCGCGATGAGATTTGCGAGGTACGCCGGATCCCAGGAGCACTCGCTCTCCGAGACCCGGCTGCGTGTTGCTCCCCCCGACCCGCCACTCCCGCCACTGCCACACGTCCGGTGCTGACTGTCGCGTCGCCTCGATGCCGCCGCCGGCTGGATCGCGAAGCTCTCGCACCGCCACGTCTTGATTCACGACTCTTCACGTCTCCCGTCCGGCGACCACGACCGCCTTTGCCGGACTCCCCCAAACTGCGCACTGCCCCGTCCT
>NZ_RAWN01000343.1:0-5463 GCF_003668895.1 Corallococcus sp. AB045 | reverse complement strand
GCCCGCCGCCCCGCCGCCGAAGCCCGGCGTGCTCAAGCTGGCCATCGAGTCCATCCACCGCGACCCGCTCCAGCCCCGCCGCCACTTCGACGAGACGAAGCTCCACGAGCTCACCGAGTCCATCAAGGCGCAGGGCCTGCTCCAGCCCATCCTCGTCCGGAAGAACCCGAACAAGGGCGGCGAGGGCTACCTCATCATCGCGGGCGAGCGCCGCTGGCGCGCATCCCAGGCTGCGGGCCTCAAGGAAATCCCCGCCATCATCCGCGAGGTCACGGAGGCCGAGTCCTTCGAGCTCGCCCTGGTGGAGAACCTCCAGCGCGCGGACCTGAACCCCATTGAAGAGGCGGACGGCTACCGGCGCCTGGTGGAGGAGTTCAAGCTCACGCAGGAGCAGGTGGCCCAGAAGGTCGGCAAGGAGCGCTCCACCGTCGCGAACGCGCTGCGCCTCCTGTCCCTGCCCCCGGACGTGAAGGCCATGGTGGCGGACGGGTCGCTCAGCATGGGCCACGCTCGCGCGCTGCTCGGCGTGCCCCGGCTGCCGGAGCTCCAGAACCTGGCGAAGCAGGTGACGGAGAAGAAGCTGTCCGTGCGCGACACGGAGCGGCTGGTCCAGCAGGGCAAGTCCGCGAAGGGCGGCAAGGATGCAGGCAAGCCGGCGCCCAAGGTGAGCCCGCAGGTGAAGGCGCTCACCGAGGAGCTGCAGCGTCGGTTGGGAACAAAGGTCCGTCTGTCGGAGAAAAGCCCGGGAAAAGGCACCCTGGAAGTCGACTTCTTCTCCTACGATGACCTGGACAGGTTGTTGAAGCTTCTGAGGAAGGAGTAGGGCGTGGCGCTCCTTGGCGGGAAGAAAGACGAAGCACCCAGCAAGCCCCTGTTCAAACGGGAGGAGGATTTCGTGTCGACGCGTCCGGGTGAGGTTCACACGCTTCTGGGTAAGGGAAGCGAGTTCGAGGGGAAGCTCACCTTCGAAGGTCAGGTTCGAATCGACGGCAAGTTCAACGGGCAGATTGTCACCAAGGACGTGCTCGTCATTGGCGACGGCGCCCGCGTGCAGGCGGAGATCCAGGCCGGCACCGTCATCATCAACGGCACCGTGGAAGGCAACGTGCGCGCCACGCAGCTCATCGAGCTGAAGCAGCCGGGCCGCGTGAAGGGCAACCTGGAGACGCCGTCGCTCTCCATGGACCGCGGCGTCATCTTCGAGGGCTCCCTCAAGATGGAGAACATCGGCAAGGGCGGCGGAAACCCGCCCCCGCCCGGAGAGAAGAAGTAACGGTGCGCGTGTTCGCGTCCAACGCGCGGAAGGTCCCGGGGCTCATCGGCCTCGGGGTCGTCTCGCTCGGCGTCCTGTTCGGCGGCTGCGAGGGCTGCCAGAAGAAGACGCCGGTCGACGACATCCATGCGGAGGACGCGGGGCTGCGCTCGGGCGTGAAGGTGCCGCTGCCGCCGGGTTGGTCCGCGCAGGTGGCCACCGACGGCAGCTTCCAGGCGGGCCCTCCCGGCCGCCCGGTGCTGCGAGTGGATTTGAAGCCGGGGCAGGGTGAGCAGATGCCCTCCTCGGAGACGCTGGCGGACAACGTCCGTCAGCAGATGAAGCAGTTCACGCTGTCGCTGGACCAGGAGGAGGACACCCCCTCCTTCGCCCTCTTGCGCGTGACCATGGCCCCGTCCCTGTCGGATGGCGGAGTGGGCCCGGAGGCACCCGCGTTCTTCGGCGCCCGGCGCGTGGGGGACGACCTGTTCCTCTGCGCCAGCCTCCCCGGCGCCACCGCCGAGGAAGTCCGCCTGGCCACCGAAGCCTGCCGTACCATCCAGGTCCAGGCCGCGCCCCGCTGACAGTCCCTGCGTGAGGGTCGCGGCCTCCTTATGAAGGAGCGCGGAGACCCCATGGACGACTGGCGCAAGAACCTCATCGACGACGCGGACGGCATTGGCGAGCTGCTCGCGCGCACGAAGCGCATCGCCGTGCTGGGCATCCGGCCGGAAGCGCAGGCGGACAAGCCCGCGCACGCCATCCCGAAGTTCCTCCAGGACCACGGCTTCACCGTGCTGCCCGTGCCCACGCACGGCGAGCAGGGGAGCATCCTGGGCGAGCCCATCTCCGCGTCGGTGAAGGACGTGCCCGGGGAGGTGGACGTGGTGCAGGTGTTCCTGCGGCCGGACGACATCAACGCGCACGTGGACGGGATGCTGGAGAAGAAGCCGCACGCGGTGTGGTTCCAGCTGGGCATCCGCAACGACGCCGCGGCCGAGCGGCTGGCGCGCGCGGGCATCCGCGTGGTGCAGGACCACTGCATGAAGGTGGAGTGGAAGAAGCGCCACCCGGACGCCCGATAAGCGCCAGCCGGAGGGGAACCCGGGAACGTCCTGCGCGGCCCGGGTGTCCTCATTACGTGAGGAGCGTGATGTTTCGGGTGGCTGCGACTGGCAGGGGATGGACTTCGGGCCCGGCCCGGGGTGCAATTCCGTCCACGTCCTGTCAGCTGGAGTCCCCGGGACTTCCCGAAAGCCTTCCGACTTCCTAACCTTAGCTTCCCGACCTGTGTCGAGCGCCCGCGCGGCCCGGGTCTTCACGCTGTGCCCCTCGTAAGGAGTCCGCGCATGACGCTCACCGAGATGCTTCCCCTCCCCCTGGCCGCTGTGGAGATCGGGCCCCTGGGTGAGCAGCTAGCAGCGGCGGGGGGACTGGTCATCACCGCGGCCGCCGCGCTCTGGGCCGCGTGGACCCGCCCGCAGCAGCAGCCGGCTCCGGTGCCGGTGCCCGTGCGTCGCGATCCTCCGCGCCGCCGCTAGGCCGCGCCCGTCGTCACCGTCTGGATCCGGGCCCTGACCCGGCGCCGCGAAGAGCAGCGCCGGGCGGCCCTCAGCAAGAGCGGCCCTGCTGCTCAGCGCTTCATCGCCAGCGACAGCGCGAAGTCTCCGTCCGCGTCCGTCCACCACGCGGCCAGGTCGAGGCCCGCGTCGCCAAGCTCCGCCTGCACCTGCTCGCGACAGAACTTGCAGCTCACCTCCGTGCGCAGACATTCGCCTTGCGCGAACTCCACGCGCCGCTCCAGGTCCTTCAGCCACACGGACTGGGCCCTGCGTGAGATGAGGCGCATCTCGATCCACTTGTTCGTTTCATCGAACGGGGCCAGGTGCTCGAAGGCCTCCGGGTCGAAGTCCGCGTTCAGCTCGCGGTTGAGCACGCGCAGCACGTTGCGGTTGAAGTCCGCCGTCACGCCCGCGCTGTCATTGTAGGCGGCGAACAGGCGCTCGCGGTCCTTGATCAGGTCCGTGCCCAGCAGCAGCCCGTCCCCGGGCTTCAGCCCGGACGCCAGCTCGCGAAGGAACAGCGCGCGCTGCGCGGGCTTCAGGTTGCCGATGGTGCCGCCCAGGAAGGCGATGAGCCGCCGGCCGCCGCCCGGGATGCGGCCCAGGTGCTGCTCGAAGTCGCCCACCACCGCGTGCACGGCGATGCGCGGGTACTCGCGCGCCAGGCCCTCCGCGGCCTTGCGCAGGAAGGCCTCGCTCACGTCGAAGGGCACGAAGCGCTTGAGCTGTCCGGCCGCGTCCATGGCGTCCAGCAAGAGGCGCGTCTTCTCACTGGTGCCGCTGCCCAGCTCCACCAGCGTGTCCGCGCCGCTCAGCCGGGCCACGTCGTCCGCGTGGGCGCGCAGAATCTCGCGCTCGCGGCGCGTGGGGTAGTACTCCGGCAGGCGGGTGATGTCGTCGAAGAGCTGGCTGCCGCGCTCGTCGTAGAGCCACTTGGGGCTCAGCTCCTTGGGCCCGTGGCAGAGCCCGTCCAGCACCTCCGCGCGCAGCGCACGCCGCGCGTCCCCGGGCTGCACGTGCACGTCCACCTTCACGCCCGGCGCCGAGTAGCCCTCCGCGCCGCGTGCCTCGCCCTGCTCCGTCCTCATCCTCATGTGGCCCTCACTTCACGTCGCGTGCACAGCGGAAGCCGGCGAAGATCTGCCGGCGGATGGGGAAGTCCCAGTTGCGGAAGCTGTTGCGCACCGCCACCGGCGCGCTCGCCCAGGCACCGCCGCGCAGCACCTTGGACGTGTCTCCGAAAAAGACCTCCGAGTACTCGCGGTACGGAAAGGCCCGGAAGCCCGCGTACGGTTGGAAGTCGCTGGCGGTCCATTCCCAGACGTCGCCCAGCAAGCCCCAGACGCCGTCCGCGCTACGGCCCGAAGGGTGGCTGCCCACGGGCGACGGCCCCCAGCGCGTCCCGCCCAGGTTGGCGTGCGCGTCCGTGGGCTCGGTGTCCCCCCAGGGGTGCGCGCGCGGGACGCCGTCACTGCCCTGCGCGGCCTTCTCCCACTCGGCTTCGGTGGGCAGGCGCTTGCCGGCCCATCTCGCGTACGCGTCCGCCTCGTACCAGGACACGTGCTGCACGGGTTCGTCCTTGGGCAGCGGCTCCACCGTGCCGAAGCGGCGGCGCAGCCAGACGTGGTTGCCCTGCGAACTCCAGAAGAGTGGATGGCGGATCTTCTCCGCCTGGATCCACGCGAAGCCCTTGGGATCCCACCAGCGCGGATCCTCGTAGCCGCCGGACTCCACGAACACGAGGAAGTCCCCCGTGGTGACGGGGTGCGCGTCCAGGAGGAAGGGCGCCAGCTCCACGACGTGCCGGGGGCGCTCGTTGTCGTAGGCCCACGGGTCGTCGCTGCCCAGGCGCACCGGGCCGCCGGGGATGAAGACCTCGTGCTGCGGCACCGCGCCGGGCTGGGGACGCAGGGCCTCCACCGGGTGGTACTCCACATGCGTCATCAGCTGCAGCGTGGCGGCCAGCGTCTCCGCGTGCTGTTGCGCATGCTGCGCCACCATGCCGAAGGCGAAGCCACCGTGGAGCAGCGGATCCACGCTGTCCTCGGGCAGCGTCTCCAGGTGCGCGGCCACCGCCTCGCGCACGCGGGTGGCGTAGGCCCAGGCGGCCTCCGGCTCCAGCAGGGGCAGCGTGGAGCGCGTGTTCCGCGGGTGGCGGAAGGCGTCGTAGATGGCGTCGAACGCCGGATCCGTGAAGGCCGGAGCCCCCAGCGCGCGCAACAGCCACTGCTCCTCGTAGTTGGCCACGTGGGCCACGTCCCAGACCAACGGGGACATGAGCGGCGAGTGCTGCCGCATCAACTCCGCCTCCGGCAGCGGCGCGAGCATCGCCTGGATGCGCTCACGCCCCGCCTCCAGCTCCCGCCACGCCCGGGCCTTCCACGACACGGCCTGGCGGACGCGGGCACTCCCCTGTTCCTGGCTCCTCAGCGACATGGTCGGCCCAAGGTAGGAAGGGGCTCCGGGCCCCGCTAACCCCCCGGGCCCCCCTGGTGGGACAGACCCGTGAGGGAGCACACGTTTGCGAGCCTGCTTCCCCTCCGCTGTGATCCGCGGTCCTAACGAGCTTGCGGGCGCCTGTCGGAGAATTCTGGACCGGAGAGGTCGTTTCTGTCCAAAAGATACTCTTGGATGGCGGCCCTGCTCCCG
>NZ_RAWN01000342.1:2500-5479 GCF_003668895.1 Corallococcus sp. AB045 | reverse complement strand
GAGGTGCTCTGTCAATTTATGCAGTGAACGACAGTCGCGATCAAATCTTTCAACTTGAGAGTTTGATCCTGGCTCAGAACGAACGCTGGCGGCAGGCTTAACACATGCAAGTCGAACGCATCCTTCGGGGTGAGTGGCAGACGGGTGAGTAACGCGTGGGAACGTGCCCTTCAGTTCGGGATAACCCAGGGAAACTTGGGCTAATACCGGATACGTGCGAGAGCAGAAAGATTTATCGCTGAAGGATCGGCCCGCGTCTGATTAGCTAGTTGGTGAGGTAATGGCTCACCAAGGCGACGATCAGTAGCTGGTCTGAGAGGATGATCAGCCACACTGGGACTGAGACACGGCCCAGACTCCTACGGGAGGCAGCAGTGGGGAATATTGGACAATGGGCGCAAGCCTGATCCAGCCATGCCGCGTGAGTGATGAAGGCCTTAGGGTTGTAAAGCTCTTTCAGTGGGGACGATAATGACGGTACCCGCAGAAGAAGCCCCGGCTAACTTCGTGCCAGCAGCCGCGGTAATACGAAGGGGGCTAGCGTTGTTCGGAATCACTGGGCGTAAAGGGCGCGTAGGCGGCTTTATAAGTCGGGGGTGAAAGCCTGTGGCTCAACCACAGAATTGCCTTCGATACTGTATGGCTTGAGACCGGAAGAGGTAAGTGGAACTGCGAGTGTAGAGGTGAAATTCGTAGATATTCGCAAGAACACCAGTGGCGAAGGCGGCTTACTGGTCCGGATCTGACGCTGAGGCGCGAAAGCGTGGGGAGCAAACAGGATTAGATACCCTGGTAGTCCACGCCGTAAACGATGAATGCCAGCCGTTGGGCAGCTTGCTGCTCAGTGGCGCAGCTAACGCTTTAAGCATTCCGCCTGGGGAGTACGGTCGCAAGATTAAAACTCAAAGGAATTGACGGGGGCCCGCACAAGCGGTGGAGCATGTGGTTTAATTCGAAGCAACGCGCAGAACCTTACCAGCCTTTGACATGTCCGGTTTGGATCCTGGAGACAGGTTCCTTCAGTTCGGCTGGCCGGAACACAGGTGCTGCATGGCTGTCGTCAGCTCGTGTCGTGAGATGTTGGGTTAAGTCCCGCAACGAGCGCAACCCTCGCCCCTAGTTGCCATCATTCAGTTGGGCACTCTAGGGGGACTGCCGGTGATAAGCCGAGAGGAAGGTGGGGATGACGTCAAGTCCTCATGGCCCTTACGGGCTGGGCTACACACGTGCTACAATGGCGGTGACAATGGGCAGCTAACCCGCGAGGGCATGCTAATCCCAAAAAGCCGTCTCAGTTCGGATTGCACTCTGCAACTCGAGTGCATGAAGGTGGAATCGCTAGTAATCGTGGATCAGAACGCCACGGTGAATACGTTCCCGGGCCTTGTACACACCGCCCGTCACACCATGGGAGTTGGTCTTACCCGACGGCGCTGCGCCAACCGCAAGGAGGCAGGCGACCACGGTAGGGTCAGCGACTGGGGTGAAGTCGTAACAAGGTAGCCGTAGGGGAACCTGCGGCTGGATCACCTCCTTTCTAAGGATGATCCCTCAAGGCAACTTTTAGTTGCTTTATCGGATCTCTTTTGAACAAAGAGGCCAGTCAGGCCTCGCTATGCGGGACGCTGCCGTCTTCGTTTCTCTTCTTCTCAATTCCAGAACATCGGTTGGCATGGTTTGCGTCCCTTGGGGTGACCATGCGCGGCCTGGAAGGATGTTCGGGCCTGTAGCTCAGGTGGTTAGAGCGCACCCCTGATAAGGGTGAGGTCGGACGTTCGAGTCGTCCCAGGCCCACCATTATCTTGGGCCTCAAGCGCCGGCCTTCTTCTTGCGAAGGCCGACCGGCCGCCGCCGATCGTTCGGCGGATAGCCAAAGGAGCGGACGCTCCTGCCGGCGACTGAGGCCCACCAAGAATGGGGCCTTAGCTCAGCTGGGAGAGCGGTAGCTTTGCAAGCTTCAGGTCGTCGGTTCGATCCCGACAGGCTCCACCATTCTTTTTGTTCGATCTTTGTGTTCTGGAATGTCAAATGAGGTTCGCGCCTCCCCTCTTGTGTGTGGGAAGCGCGGATGTTTGAAATCGTAAAGAGGCAGCATATTCGGCAAGCGGACAACCTAGTTCCGCGAACCAGCCACGGCCCGCAGCCGTGTGCGTCGGATATGCTTGGCAAGCAAAAAGATGACCTTGCAGAAATGCGAGGTCAGGTCTTTCTTGAGATCATGTCCGGTCTTTGCCGAGCGGACATCGATCATGAGAGTAATCAAGTGTCGTAAGAGCATCTGGTGGATGCCTTGGCGCTGAGAGGCGATGAAGGACGTGGTACGCTGCGAAAAGTCTTGGGGAGCTGCGAACGAGCTTTGATCCAAGAATCTCCGAATGGGGAAACCCACCTTCGACCCTTTGTATTGTGACGTCATCGGTAACGGTGGGGTTGCAATACGGAGGGTCAGATGAAGGTATTAAACTCTGAATTCATAGGGGTTTAAAGCGAACCCAGGGAACTGAAACATCTAAGTACCTGGAGGAAAGGACATCAATTGAGACTCCGTTAGTAGTGGCGAGCGAACGCGGATCAGGCCAATGCCAACATGATCTTCACTGGAACGGCTTGGAAAAGCCGGCACAAATGGGTGATAGCCCCGTACAGGTCAGGGTGATTGTTGGATTTGAGTAGGGCGGGACACGTGAAATCCTGTCTGAACATGGGGGGACCACCCTCCAAGCCTAAGTACTCCTCAGCGACCGATAGTGAACCAGTACCGTGAGGGAAAGGTGAAAAGCACCCCGACGAGGGGAGTGAAATAGTACCTGAAACCGGATGCTTACAAACAGTAGGAGCCCAAGGTTCGTCCTGGGTGACTGCGTACCTTTTGTATAATGGGTCAGCGACTTAAAGTAACGAGCAAGCTTAAGCCGATAGGTGAAGGCGCAGCGAAAGCGAGTCTGAATAGGGCGTTTTTAGTTCGTTGCTTTAGACCCG
>NZ_RAWN01000341.1:0-5492 GCF_003668895.1 Corallococcus sp. AB045 | reverse complement strand
GCGCCGCTGACCCGCCCGAGTCACCCCTCCAGCCCAGTCCCTGAACAGCTCGCTCCTCGCGGCGCTCGCCGAGCACGGTCCGCGTTTGTCATCAAGCCTCCCGGCACGTCACTGGCCGGACGGTTACGCTCGTCTGGCGTCCGCCAGCCGTCGTCCTTCTTCACTACCCCATGGCTGCGTCCTCATGCCCCTTCACCCCGGCAGGAGGCCGACCTTCTTCCTTACTGAAATAGGTTCTTAGGTGATTAGATGACTATTGTGCTCGCACTCCAATAGGAGGGGTGGTGGTTGACTTGGCGAGCCGGGTAGGGCAGCGCTTTTAGGGTGGTCTGGACCTCATCCCGGAGGGTGTCCGTGCAGGCATTGAGTACTAGGGCCGGGCGGTAAAGCCCGATCCTGCGGATGAAATCGTAATGAATCTCCGGCAGGTAGTAGAGCGCCCGCCACACTTGGTTCCGCACGCCGTCCTGCACCCCGGTTTGCCAGTCCAGCTGCATCAGCCGGTGGAGCGAGGCCTGCAGCTGAACCGGGTTAGCCAGAATCACCTCGCTACCGCCAACGGCTGCCCAGCTCAAACCCGCCTCTTGCAGCAGCCGAGGCAGTTGCTTACGCAACCTGGTCCGGGAACTCCTGCGTTGCAGGGGGCCCAAGGGTGTAAAGTTCGGCCCGTACTCCTTCTCGTGAGGCGACTCCAGTAAGACGACAATGGCGTTTCCCTGGCCTGAGGGCGCTCGGTCCTTCGGCAGCGGGTGCGGCTGCGTCGACCTGCAGATGGCGATTGCGGCGTCCGGCACGATCTTGTCGTAGCGGAACTGGTCGGTCGGCAGGGTGAGCTCGGTAGGGGTGCTCCAGAACTCGGGGCGCAGCTTGGCGAAAGCCTTGGCCGGGCGTTCGAGGCGCACAGTCCGCAGGCACACGGAGAGACTCGCTACCGGTATGATGTCGGTCCTCAAGAACTCAATGCGCCGACTGACGGAGTTCTGGACGGGGCGAGCGATGCGCACGGTACGCGGGCGACCGCAGTGGAACTCCACAGGCATGATGACGGTCTTGAGCAGTTGCAGCGTCACCAAAGAATCGTAACTGACTACTGTGTCCCGTTACTACACGTCTGGCTGTTACGGTAAGAAGAGCGGGGTGGGGTCAAAGCGCCTCACTGGCGGCCCCTGCTGACCGCCTTACCGCATCTCAGCTATCCTGAAGCTCTGACCCGGGACCTCTCGCAGAGATCGCGGCGAGCCCTATCCATTATGGACGGCGATGACAACGGACTTCTCAGCCGCAGGCTCTTCCCTCGGCTACCTCTACCAGTTGAGGTACGCGCTTCTGGTGTTGCTTGAGCGTGCGGTAGAAGGGTCTCTAGCGCTAGAGAGCCTTGATGATGTCACGTTTGAGGTGAGTGGAGGGAAAACAGAACTTCATCAACTTAAGCACCACCTCGGTACATCCGCTAACCTCACGGATGCGAGCCCTGACCTTTGGAAGAGCCTTCGTGTGTGGTCAGAACAACTTGCGAGCGGGAGTATTGCTCTTCCTGGCTTGGTACTTACGCTGGTATCCACGGCTACGGCCTCTGACGATTCAGCGTGCGCTCTGCTTCGCCCTCAGGGGCGCGACGAAAGCAAAGCCCTTGAGAAGCTTGAAGCAGTCGCAGCCAAGTCCAAGAACCAGAGCTTGGAAAAAGCCATCAAGGCATTTTTGGCGCTTACTTCGAGCCAGCGCCACTTGCTGGTCGATGCAATCGTGGTGCTCGACGCGTCGCCGAAGATTATCGATGTTCCAGGACGTATACGTAAGTGCATCATTTACGCTGTCCGCCCTCAGCACTTGAGTGCTCTCTATGAGAGAATAGAGGGCTGGTGGTTCAACCAAGCCATTGTGCATCTCAATAAAAAGTCAGTAGTCCCCATTGGTTATGCCGAGGTTCACTCCAGGATCTTGGATTTTAGCGAGCAACTGCGCGCGGATTCTCTCCCGATAGATTTCCGTGGTACCCGGCCACCAGTTGCGGCTGATGTCGATCAAGACGAGCGCTTGTTTGTCCTGCAGTTGAAGGAACTCGGGTTCCCGCGTCCGCGTATTGAGACGGCCATCCTCGATTACTATCGTGCATTTGAGCAGCGCTCTCGTTGGGTCCGAGAGGATCTTGTCCTCGACGATGAACTTGTAACCTATGAGGACCGACTTGTGGACGAGTGGTCGCGAATGGTGATGGCAATAGATGCCGACCACGATGGCGAACCAAAAGCCGTAGAGAGACTTCGGAAATGCGGACTAGCCATCTATAGGTGGATGGAGCATGAGGCACGCATTCATATTCGCGAGCGCGTAAGTGAACCATACGTGATGCGTGGAAGTTATCATATGCTCGCGAATGTCAATCCGCCGCGTGTTTGGTGGCATCCCACTTTCTTGGAACGCCTTAAGGGCATTCTAGCAACCACTGCAGCAGGAGGATGAATCACGTGCGCCCGTGGACTCAGCGCCCTCCCGAGGTTGCCGCGCTCCTGAACCCAGCCTACTGCGCCCTTCTGCTGCGCGCGGCAGTCGATGGGTACGTCAAAGAAGCGGAAGCGCCCTTCCCATTCCCGCTTCTTCCTTTCCCTCTTCCGCTCTCACTCCACGCTCCAACGCGTAGTTCACTGCCAAAAACAGTGCGGACGAAGATGCACGTCTGGGTGCAGGAACACCCCGAGGCGAAAATTCTCTTTGCCACTCGTGCCCGTACTCTGACGCCATACTTCAGGGAAGGGCTCATATTCGCCATGGCTCAAGAAATACTCGCAGTTGATGCCAATGGCGGAATCGCACAGGGAGCGAAAAAGCTTAGGCGCCCTCCTGTATTGAAGGGCGGAGATGCAGAGGCCGGCCTTGAGGCCGCCCTCTTTGTTGGACGCTGGTTGGCGCGCGCGGGTGACCTGCGCTCCGTTTTCATCGCTTGGGGAGTAAGGCCGTGACGCTGCAGATAAAAACCATTGCCCTTTACGCTAGGGATGGCCGAGTGCGAACGCTTAACTTTCGTCCGGGCCATGTAAATGTCATAACGGGTGCCTCTGGACGGGGTAAGTCAGCTCTAATTTCGATTCTCGAATATTGCTTGGGTCGTTCGGAATTCAAGGTTCCAGAGGGCCCTATAACTGAGTCCGTTGCATGGTATGCCGTCATTTATCGACTTGGCGAGATGGAATTGCTTGTCGCCAAGCCGGCGCCTGGAGGAGGAGCATCAACGCAGAGCGAAGTTTACATGGACATGGCAGTGAGTGTTCGCTTGCCGGCGCTCCAAGATTTGAAACCCAACAGTAATGATGCTGCTCTTGTTCTATATCTTACTAGGGCTACTGGTATTGCGCCCAATATTAGCGTTGTGGAAGAGGGGCAGACGCGCGATCAGGTGCAGGCCACATTCAAGCACGCTCGTTTCTATCTTTTTCAGGATCAGTCTACTATTGCAAATCCAAACATACTCTTCCATCGTCAAGGGGAGGATTTTATGCCCTTGGCGATCCGTGACACTCTGCCTTATTTTCTTGGTGTCTACGGCAGGGAGCGTGTCAATGTACTCGCCGAATTGCGCACCGCGCGGCGGGAACTTAAGGCCGCCGAGCAACGATTGCGCGAAGAGCAGCGACTTGCCTCCAAGGATAGTGGTCGTGCCAGGAGCCTTCTGGCTGAGGCAGCGCAAGCAGCTTTAGTCGCGCCAACTGGGCTGGCAGTGACGGATGACGCTGTGCTTACCACTTTGCGCAAAGTGGCGAATTGGCAGCCTCGACATTTGCTAAATGGCGATGGTGGCGGAAAGCTGGATGCGCTTCAGTTGCAACTCAGGCAGGCTCGCATGCGTTTGGACCGTGCGAACTCACAAGTGCAGTCGACGGAGGCATTTCTGGTTGAGGGGGATGCCTACTCGCACGAGGCGAAGAGTCAGAGGGATAGGCTTGCCTCGGTGGGGCTGTTTAAAGGCGAGGATGCCAAAAATTGCCCTCTGTGTGAGTCGCCGCTCAAAGTGCTTCCGCCGTCTGTGTCAGTGATGAATTCAGCGCTTATGCGCCTTGATGCCGATCTTGCGAAAGTGTTGCGTGATAGACCGCATTTGGACGAGCACCTGGAAAAGTTGAGAGCGGAGAGGGATGGCGCCCGAGAGGCTCTGCGGAAACTTGAGGAAGATCTGACTGCTCTGGTGCGCGAAGAGGAGGAAGCTGCGCGCATTGCTGATGAAACGGCTCGTGCGGCACGCGTGGTGGGGCGAGTTAGCCTTTACTTGGAGTCAGCAGAGGTGCGCGGAGAGGAGGGGGTCTTGCGTGCTGATGTCGAGCATTGGCGTAGGCGCGTACAAGAATTGGAAGGACAGATTAATTCTGAAGAGGAGCAAGAGCGACTCCAGTCAGCCCTCAGTTGGCTGGCCTCCCGAATGACGCGATGGGCGGAGGAACTCGAGTTGGAGTTTAGCGGACAGCCATATCGGTTGGAGTTGGGTCGTCTCACGGTTGTGGCTGATCGAGATGGTCGTCCTGTGCTTATGGGACAGCGTATGGGTGGCGGTGAAAACTACCTGGGCTGTCATCTGATTGCGTTGCTGGCTTTGCATAGTTTCTTTATTAAGAACGGGAGGCCCGTACCCGGTTTTCTTGTGCTCGATCAACCCACACAGGTATATTTCCCTCCGGAGCGCTACGCGCAAATGGAGGGGCGTGCAGAAGAATTGCCAGACGAAGATCGGCTTGCTGTCAAGCGACTCTACGATTTCCTTTTGCGGATATGCTCTGAGCTTGCTCCTGGTCTTCAGATTATCGTGCTTGACCACGCGTACCTGGACACAGAGGAGTTCAAAGAGACGCTGGTCGAGGCGCCTTGGCGCGGCGACCGCGCATTGATTCCCAAAGGTTGGCCGGGAACATAGGTATTATGTACTCAGGAACGCGGCGAGGTCCCGTTTCGATGGTTCCAGGGGGTAGGCCCACTAAGAAGGGCTAAGCTCAGCGCTGCGATGTTTGTGTAAACGGCGTGAACGCGGAGGCGTACCGCGCCGTGGTGCTCCCGTGGCGGCGCTGCAAGCGAAAGCCGGCTGCTAAGAGTTTGGCACCGCCGTGTGGTCACGGACGATGGACCTATCCACGCAGTGCCATGCGTCGCTCGTCGACTACGTGGACGTGCCTAAGTGTGGCGGCGACATGGATCTGCCTCTGACGTGGGTCGAGGCCGGCGGCTACAAGTACGACCCGGACACGGCGCCCAGGGAGGCGGGCGTGTGCTGGACGCACGGCCGGGCCCGGTGCTTCTACCTGTGCGTGCAGCCCTGCGCCACTGCTTGGCCCGGGCGCGTGGTGATGGCGGTGGATGTCGTGTCCTCGCTGGTTAATGGCGCGGAGGTAACCGTCCGGCCAACGACGTGCCGTGAGGCATTGCCGGGGTATCGGCGCGCGGCGGACGCTTCCGGGCATGGCGAAGCAGGTGGAGAAGCCGGAGTGGGCGCGCGTCGCGAAAGCCTTCGAGGC
>NZ_RAWN01000340.1:0-5540 GCF_003668895.1 Corallococcus sp. AB045 | reverse complement strand
GGTCGCCGCCGCGGCCCCCGCGAAGCCCAGCGTCTGGGACGTCAGCGTGGGCCTGAGCCTCATCTCCCTCACCGGCAACGCGTCCACGCTGACGGTGAGCGGCCTGGCCAGCGCGCTGCGCAAGACGGAGCACTGGATCTACTCCGTGAAGGCCTACGGCGCGTACGGCCGCAGCCGCCCGCCCCAGGTGGAAGGGGTGGTGGAGTCCCTGTCCCAGGTGGTGGCCCTCAACGCCGGCATCGAACTGCGTGGGGACCGCCGCTTCACGCAGGAGATCAGCGGCTATCTGCTGGCCGGCGCGGACACGGACCACATCAAGAGCATCGAGGCGCGGCCCTATGGTGAAGCCGGTGCCGGCATCCTCTGGTTCGACACCAAGAAGGACGAGAAGTCCGGCACGCGCGAGACCATCCTGCGCACCGACTTCGCCTTCCGCTACGCGCGCGAACTGCGCTTCCAGTACTACCCGACACGCATGGACCTGGGCGACGTGGACCTGGGCGGCCCCCGCTTCGGCGCCATGTTCCGCTACGGCCTCTCCAAGGACATCACCTTCCAGGAGGACGCGGAGATCCTGGTCAGCGTCATCGCCGACTCGCGCATCCTCTTCAGCAGCCAGACGCAGGTGATGGCGAACCTCACGGACGCGCTGGCCCTGGGCGTGGGCTTCCTCGTGAAGTCCGACAGCGCCCCGCCCCCGGGCAAGGTGTCCACCGACACGGCGCTCTCCTTCAACCTGACCGTCGCCCTGTAGTCCCCCGGGCGGGCCGGGCCACCCAGGCCCACCAAAAGCGACGCGGCGCCAGGGAAGAATCCCGGGCGCCGCGTTCGTGCTTCAGGGGACTGAGAGAGGCGGGGACTACTCGTGCTTCTCGTGGGTCTGCTTCTGGATCTGCTGGTGGCCACCCGTGCGGCCTTCCGTCGGGTTCGCTCCGATGTCCACCGCCTGCAGGTCGCTGTACTGCGACCCCGGCGGGTTGGCCAGACGGAAGCGGGTGCCAATGTCCATCAGCGAGAAGCCGATGAGCAGCACCACGAACACGATGGAGACCGCGAACACCAGGCGGTTGGCGCCCTGGTGCTCCGACAGGTGCATGAAGTACAGCGTCACCAGCGTACCCTTCACGCTGGCGATGATGAGCGCGAGCACCAGACCGAAGTCAGGCAGGTGCATGCGGCCGGTGAAGACCGTGACGAGCGTGAGCACCAGCAGGGCAATCCAGATGACCACGTAGCGCCCGGCGCCGTGGTGCTCCTGCATGTTGTGCTCTTCCTGATGCGATTCGTTGGCGATGGCCATGTCGTAACCCTCAGACCAGGTACAGCATCGGGAAGAGGAAGATCCACACCAGGTCGACGAGGTGCCAGTACATGGAGCCCAGCTCGACCTGCGTGTAGTTGTTCGCGTTGAAGTCCCCGACGCGGTACGCGCGCACCGTGGCGAAGCCCAGCACCGTCATGCCGATGATGACGTGCAGTGCGTGCAGCGCCGTGGAGGCGAAGTACACGGAGAAGTACATCGGCGCGCCCGGCAGCTGGATGCCTTCGTAGAAGTAGTAGCGGCCCGGCAGCGTCCCGATGTGGAACTTGTGCTTGTACTCGAAGAACTTGATGACGAGGAATCCCACCGCCATCAGGAGGGTGAGCACGTTCATGTGCCCCACCATCTTGTTCTTCCCCTCCTTGGCGTAGTGCACCGCCATGGCGGCGGTGAACGAGGAGGTGATGAGCACCACCGTGTTGATGGTGCCCATCGTCAGGTCCAGGCTGCGGCTGGAGGCCGCCCACGCTTCCGGGAACAGGAAGCGGTAGGCCGCGTAGCACGCGAACAGACCCGCGAAGAGCAGGATTTCCGTGGCGAGGAACAGCCACATGCCCAACCGCGCCGCGTGCTTCTGGACCTCCAGCGACGCGAAGTGGGCGGCCAGCTTGGGACCGGGCGCCGAGCCCGGCGTCACGTGCGCGCTAGACATCCGACACCTCGCCCTCGGCCTTCTTCGGATCCACGTAGAAGTGCGGCTCTTCGGGATACGTAGGCTGGGGCCCGATGAAGTTGTGCGTGGGCGGAGGGGACTGGGTCAGCCACTCGTAGCCCTTGCTGTTCCACGGGTTGTCCACGCGCTCGCCGTAGATGAGCGCGTAGGTCAGGTACACCGCGATGATGATGAAGCCGAACGCGAGCAGGGACGCACCGGCCGTGGACGCCACGTTCAGCGCCTGGAAGCGCTCCGGGTACTCGTAGTAGCGGCGCGGCATGCCCGCGTTGCCCACGAGGAACTGGGGGATGAACGTCGCGTTGAAGCCCAGGATGATGAGCGCCGCGGAAACCAGGCCCCACCCCTCGTGGTACATCTTCCCGAACATCTTCGGGAACCAGTAGTGGAGCGCGGCCAGGAAGGCCATGATCGTCGCGCCCACCATGATAAAGTGGAAGTGCGCCACGACGAAGTAGGTGTCGTGCCACGCCACGTCCAGCGACACCGTCGCCACCGCGATGCCCGTCATGCCGCCGAACACGGTGAAGAACAGGAAGCCGCAGAAGTAGGCGAACGGGGTGCTGAACTCCACCGCGCCCTTGTAGACGGTGCCCACCCAGTTGAAGACCTTGATGGCCGTGAACACGCCCACCAGCATCGACAGCACGCCGAACACGCCGGCGTTGAAGGTGGACTGGCCGGACACGAACATGTGGTGGCCCCAGGCGAAGAAGCCCACGAACGCGATGCCCACGCTGGAGTACGCCACCGCGCGGTAGCCGAAGATGTTCTTGCGGCTGAACGTGGAGACGATCTCGCTCATCACGCCGAACGCCGGCAGCACCATGATGTACACGGCCGGGTGGCTGTAGAACCAGAACAGGTGCTGGAAGAGCACCGGGTCACCGCCGCGGGCCACGTCGAACATGCCCAGGCTGAACAGGTTCTCCGCCGTCACCAGCAGGAGCAGCAGGCCAATCACGGGCGTCGCCAGCACCTGGATGCAGCTGGTGGCGTAGAGCGCCCACACCATCAGCGGCATCTTGAACCAGGTGATGCCCGGCGCACGCATGGTGTGCGTGGTGACGATGAAGTTCATGCCCGTGAGGATGGAGCTGAACCCGATGATGAACGCGCCGAAGAGCACCGGCGCCACCGTGGTCGTCGTGTGCGCGCTGTACGGCGTGTAGAACGTCCAACCGGTGTCCAGGCCGCCGTTGAGCATGCCCCAGAGCGCGAAGCCCGCGCCGGCCAGGTACACGTAGAGCGACAGCAGGTTCAGGCGGGGGAACGCCACGTCCTTGGCGCCCAGCATCAGCGGCAGCAGGAAGTTGCCGAAGATGGCCGGGATGGCAGGGATCATGAACAAGAAGATCATGACGATGCCATGCAGCGTGAAGACGCGGTTGTACGTCATCGCGTCCATGATGGTCGGACCGGGCGTGAGCAGTTCGATCCGGATGAGCAGCGCGAAGATGCCGCCCACCAGGAAGAACAGCAGCACCCAGGCCATGTACATGATGCCGATGCGCTTGTGGTCCACCGTCAGCAGCCACGACTTCACCGTGGTGCCGTCCGTCAGGTAGCTCGGGTGGTGGCCGTGGTCGTCGTGCGCCTCATGGCCGGGGACGGCCCCCGGCGCGGCGATGCTACTGGATGGGGTCATAGGCGGGGCCCTCGGAAGCGGTCTCGCGCACGTTCGCGGTGCGCAGCGTCTTGATGTACTCGACGATGGCGGCCGACTCGGGGCCCTGCAGCTTGCCCTGGTAGGTCGGCATCACGTTCTGGTAGCCGGCGACGATGTGCGCGCCCGGGTCCATCATCGACTGGGTGATGTAGGCTTCGTCCACGCGGATGCTCTGGCCATCGTCGAGCTTCTCCTCGCGCTCGTACATGCCCAGGAACGTGGGGCCGATGTGCTTCGAGCCGTCCACCGAGTGGCACTTGAGGCAGCCCTGCGTGCCCACCAGCTTCTGGCCCTGCTCGGCCATGCGGGCGACAGGCGGCACGAGCGACGTGTCCGCCAGCGCGTCCTGCCGGTCCTGCAGGCGGCCGCGCTGCTGCTCCTTAAGCCAGTTCTCGTAGTCCTCCGGCGCGAGCACGACGACCTCCGCCAGCATCTTCGAGTGCGACAAGCCGCAGTACTCGGTGCAGAGCACCTGGTACGTGCCGGGCTTCGTCGCCTCGAACCAGGCCTGCGTGTAGCGGCCCGGCAGCGCGTCCATCTTGATGCGGAAGGACGGGACGTAGAAGGAGTGGATGACGTCGCGGGACGTGATGAGCAGGCGCACCGGGCGGTGAGCCGGCACGTGCAGCACGTTCACGCCGTTGGGGCCCTCCGGGTAGGAGAACTTCCACATCCACTGCTTGCCCATGACGTAGACATCCATCGAGTCCTTGGGCGGAGTGGTGAACCAGGTGAAGTCCCGGAACCCGATGGCGAACCACGCCAGGAAGAACACCAGCGGGACGGAGACGAAGAGGAACTCCGTCTTCAGGTCCGGCACCACGTATTCCGTGTGCTGGTGGGCCTCCCGCCGACGGTAGCGGAAGAACATGAAGAGCGCCGCGAGGCCGACGCCCGCGGACATCACCATCGTCGTGCCGACGACGAAGTAGTGCAGGAAGTCGACCCGTTCCGCGAACGTGGACGCGCGCTCCGGGAGGAACAGGAATTGGTTGGCCAGGTCGCTCATGTAGTCGCGCCTTTCTTCAGCTCGCGCCTCCAGAAATAGATCAGCATCGTGGCCAGGGCGCCGAAGACAGCCAGGGAGCCCAGGCGGATGAACCCGAAGATGTAGAAACCGTACCGCCGAGTGGCGGTGTCATACTTGAAACAGGACATGACGATGCGATCGACGCTCGTCCCGACCCGACCGCCCGCTGCTTCCAGCAGCGAAAGCTTCACGTCCTTGCGGTCGAACGACGTGCCGTAGAGGTAGCGGGAGATGCTCCCCTCCGGGGTGAGCACGGTGACCACCGCGGGGTGGGCGTACTGCTTCGTGCTCGGTTCATACGTGTACTTGAAGCCCACGGCATCGGCGAGCTTGTGGATGTTCTCGTCGGTGCCGGTGAGGAAGTGCCACGGAGCCGTCTCCGGCTTGCCCATGGACTGGAGGTACTTGCGCCGCCGCTCCGCGCTCTGCGCCGGGGTGTCCTTGGGGTCGATGCTGACGGTGACGGCCTCGTAGTCCTTGCCCAGCTCCAGGCCCAGCTCGCGCATCACGCGGACCTGCTCGTTGATGACGAGGTTACAGAGCATGGGGCACTCGTAATAGACGAGCGTGAGCAGGGTGGGGCGCGTCTTCGACAGCAGCGTGCCCAGCCGGACCTCCTCCCCAGTCGAGTCCAGGAAGCGCGTCTCCAGGGGGAGCGGATCCCCCAGGTGCTCCTCCACGTCCACCCCCGTCACCGGCGGGGGCAGGTCGGAGTCCGCCTCCACGATGGCGCGGGGCGTCTTGCCTCCACCCGGCAGGGCGAACGCGGGCGTGGCGCTGGTGAGCACCAGCGCGAGCGCCGCGAGGAGCCCGGCGGCGCGGGCGGAGGAGGGCGGAGGAAGGGACC
>NZ_RAWN01000339.1:0-5544 GCF_003668895.1 Corallococcus sp. AB045 | reverse complement strand
CCCCGCAGCCCTCCCCGGGGGTTGAGATCGTACTGGCGGAAGCGGCTCTCCAGGATGGGCCACGTCTTCAGCACGCGGCGCTCCTTCATGCTGACCCACCGCACGAAGCCGCTGCTCTCACCCGTACCGGAAACACGAACGATGGAGGTCACCAACAAGGTGTCAGACATGGGCGCAGGATCATCCGTTGCAGGGTTGGAGGTTTTCACACGAAACACGCGGATTCCTTTACCATCGGGCTCCTGTGGGCCCAACGCCCGGAAGTGGAAAGGATGGTCGAAGTGAATCCAGGAGTGGAGATCGCCGCGAAGGTGTCATCGCTGGCGTCGCGGGTGCAGGAGCTGATGAAGGCACCGGGACCTGACGCGAACGCGGGAGTGGTGACGTGGCTGCAGGACGTGGAGGCGGCCTGGTCGCTGGTGAAGGACGGCTCGGTGGCGCAGCTGGGGCCGCACGCGACGTCCGCGGACAACCTGCGGCTGGCGGCCCGCGTGGCGGTGGAGCGCCTGCTGCAGATGCCGTGGGTCTCCGGTGAGACGAAGGCCGCGCTCAACGGCTACCTGGAGCGTCACCCCGCGGCGCGTCAGGTGGGGCGCTATCAGTTCTCCTCCGACTGGATGTCCAAGGCCGAGGACGACTGGCGCAAGACGCTGGCGCCGCTCAAGGGCCAGCCCGGCACGCGCGCGCTGGAGATCGGCAGCTACGAGGGCCGCTCCGCCATCTGGCTCCTGGAGAACGTGCTGACGGACCCCACCAGCCGCATCACCTGCGTGGACCTGTTCGCGGCCGAGTACGCGCAGCGCTTCGACGCGAACATCGCCGCCAGCGGCGCGCAGGCTCGCGTGGAGAAGCTGAAGGGTGCGTCGTCGGTGGTGCTGCGCCAGCTGGCGCCGGAGCCCACGTACGATCTCATCTACGTGGATGGTTCCCACCAGGCGTACGACACGCTGGAGGACGCGGTGCTGAGCTGGCCGCTGCTCAAGCCGGGCGGCTTGATGATCTTCGACGACTACGGCATGGCCCAGGCGCAGATTACCCCGCACACGAAGATTGCCCGGCCGGACATCGGCATCGACGCGTTCCTGAGCGCCGCCTCGGAGCACCTGGAAGTGGTGCTCAAGGGCTTCCAGGTCATCATCCGCAAGAACCCGGCCTGAGGCCGGTGATTGGGGCATGGCGCGCTGTCGTCCGCCATGCCCTGTGTTTCACGTCACAGGCCGGACACGTGGCCCTCGGGGCGCAGCGTCAGCACGCCCCGGGAGAACAGGCCCTGTAGCAGCGCCTGGTCGGCCTCGTTCATGTCGCTGAGCACCTGGCCCATGGCGCGATCCAGCGAGGCCTTGAGGATGGCCAGCTCGCGGGGCTCCAGCGTCTGCCGCTCGAAGTCGCTGACCACGCGCCCCGTCTCCTCCTCCAGGCGGCGCACCATGGGGCTCTGCTTCACGACGAGCGACTCGAAGGGCCGGGGCGCTGGCCGCGGCGCGTCCAGGTGCTCCAGGGCCTTGCGCCAGGTGCGCGTGAAGCTGGCCCGGTCGAAGTTGCGCGTGATGAAGTCGCGGCCCCGGGCGCACTCCTGGGTGACGCGCTCGCGCGAGCGGACGTCCTCCAGGATGGCGTTCGCGACCTCCTGGAAGGAGAACGGATCACCAAAGGCCATGTCCACGTTGTCGAAGACGCGGATGCCGTGGCCCGGCGGCACGCTGAAGCGGTTGTTGCCGATGCCGTTCGTGTAGACGGGGCACCCCTGGTAGACGGACTCCAGCGGATAGAAGCCGAAGGGCTCCGGGTAGATGTTGAAGGAGAGCCCGAACTTCGCGAGCTCGAAGAGCCGGAAGAGCGCGGCCTGGTTGAGGAAGCGCACCGGGATGAGCAGGTCGGAGATCTTGAAGCCCATCGCGTCCAGCATGGACCGGGCGCTGCTCACGTCGAACGGGAAGCCGTGCGTGTACGAGTAGTCGATGAGGGCGAAGTCCTCGGCGTCGACGATGAGCCGGTAGCGCGGCCCGTTCGCCTCCCGCGACTGCAGGTTGAGGTGCAGGAGGATGTTGAGGACGGCGTACCAGTCCGGCTTGCGAGGCTGCAGCGCGTGGCCCAGCACGTCGCCCGCGTCCAGCGCCTCCTGGACCTGGGGAGGAAGCTGGGCGCCCTGCATGCGGGAGTCACCGGTGGCGCTGGCGACGCAGGGCAGGCCCGCGTGGAAGTCCACGACCTTGTCGAAGCCGGAAGGATCCAGGCAGGTGCGGCGTCGGACGTCGGGCAGCGTCAGCAGGCTGATGAGCGCCTCGCGCATGTACGGCGAGTAGGCGGTGTAGAGGTCCACCGCGGGATTGCCCAGCCAGAGCGACTGCCCGCCCACGAGCCCGTGGAAGAGGACCACGGAGCGGCGCGCGATGCGCGGGCTCGGCGGATGGATCCACAGGCCCATGTCACAGTAGATGGCGAGGTCCGCGGGAGGCTCCGCCAGGATGCGGCGCAGCCGGTCGGCGGTGGCGACGGGCATGGGCGTATCGGCGGGGCCCAGGCGGTGCTTGAAGTGGGTGTTCACCTCGTGCCCCTGCTCCTTCAGGTCCTCCAGGATCAGGCCATTGATGACGCCGCCGGCGGTCTTGAACGGCTCGGACTCCGTGAAAAGATTGACCCGCTGCTGCGTCATGGCTGGTTCCTCGAGATGGATGGGGGGAAGGCGTCACAGAAGGACTGCAGCACTTGTCGCCACTCGTGAAGGAGCTCGGCGATGGTGTCCGGTCGGAACAGGTCGACCTTGTATTCAAGCGTGGCGATGAGCCCGCCGGGCGTGTCAGAGACCCCGAGCTTCAGGTCGTAGAGCGTCCAGCCCCGGCTGCGCATCAGCGGGCGCACCGCGAGGCCGGGCACCTGGGGGGCGTTGCCTTCGCGGTCGGAGAAGGTGAAGCCGATGCGGCAGAGCCCGGGCAGCACCTGGACCAGCTCCGAGTGGGGCAACCCCTGATGCGCGAACGCCTCCAGGTAGGCCGTGCGGACGCGGGCCAGCGCTTCGCGCGGCGTGAGCCCCTGCTCCATCCGGGTGCGGATGACGAGGTATCCGGCGAACATGCCAATCAACGGCTCCAGCTCCGGGCGCGGACGCTGGGCATGCGCGAAGCCGACGCGGATGTCCTCCTGCTGAGCCCGGCGCGACAGCAGTACCTGGAACGCGGACAGCAGCACCATGAACAGCGTCACGCCTTCGGCGCGGCAGAGCTGCTTCAGCCGGGCGACGAGCTCCGGCGGCAGGACGAGGTCGAGGCTCGCGCCGCGCAGCGACTCCCGCTCCGGGCGCGGGAAGTCCAGGGGGAGCCGCACGTCCTCCGGCGGCCCCGACAGCTTCCCGTCCCAGTACGTCCGCAGGCGCTCCAGCGCACCGTCCTTCAGCCACGCGTGCTGCCAGCGGGTGAAGTCCTGGTACTGGATGGGGAGCTCCGGCAGGGGTGATTCGCGGCCCTCGCGGAAGGCGGCGTAGAGCACCGCGAGCTCGCCCGCGAAGACGGAGAAGGACACGAAGTCCGTGACCGCGTGGTGCATGTTGACCAGCAGCACGTGCTGTTCGGCATTGAGCCGGTACAGGTGGCAGCGCAGCAGCGGTCCGTGCTCCAAATCGAAGGGGCGGTCCATCTGCACGCGAGCGCGGCGCATGGCTTCCGCTTCCCGCTCCGCTTCTGGCAGTGCGTCGAACGCCTCCACCTCGAAGGGGACGGGACCGGGCGGCAGGATGTGCTGCCGGGGCTTGCCATCCACAGTGGGGAACGTGGTGCGCAGGCTCTCGTGACGGCGGACGATCTCCTCGACGCCGCGCTTCAGGGCGGCCACGTCCAGCATTCCGCCCAGGCCCAATACGACCGGAGACGCGTTGTGCGCGCTCCCGGCGCCGCCCTGCTCCGGAGACCAGTAGACCTCCTGGCTGAACGACAGCGGCAGCGTGTCGGTGGCAGCCGTCCGCACGACGGGCGGAAGCGGCTTCGCGCCCTCCGTGGCACCGGTCGTCTGGAGGAGCTCCGCCAGCGCGAGCACCGTGGGACGTTCGAAGAGATCCGCGAGTGCGAGTTCCCTACCGAAGAGCGCCCCGAGCCGTGTCACGACCTGGGTGGCGATGAGGGAGTGACCGCCGAGGTCGAAGAAGTTGTCGGTCAGTCCGACACGCTCCACCTTCAGCAGCTCCGCCCACTGGTCCGCGATGAGCTGCTCCACTGGAGTGCGGGGAGCGGCGAAGACGTGCGTGCGCGGCGTGGACTCCGCCGTCAGCGCGGGCAGCTTCGAGCGGTCCACCTTCCCGCTGGACGTCAGCGGTAGGGCCTCCAGCGTCCCGTAGGCCGTGGGCACCATGTGCTCCGGCACCCGCTCGCGCAGCCATTCACGCAGCGCCGCCGTCTCCACGTCGCCCACCACGTAGGCCCACAGCTTCGTGCCCGTGGCCTCCTTCTTCGCCACCACCGCCGCCTGCTTCACGCCGGGGTGCGTGCCCAGCACGCCTTCGACTTCCCCCACCTCCAGCCGCATGCCGCGCACCTTCACCTGCCCGTCGCGCCGGCCCACGTACTCCACGTCTCCGTCTTCACCCCACCGCACCAAATCTCCCGTGCGGTACAGCCGGCTGCCGGCCTCACCGCTGAAGCCGTCCGGGATGAAGCGCTCCGCAGTGAGTGCGGGCTGGCTCAGGTAGCCACGTGCGAGGCCCGCGCCTCCCACGTACAGCTCCCCCACCACGCCCACTCCCACCGGCCGCTGCCCTTCGTCCAGCACGTACAACCGCACGTTCCCCAGCGGCTTGCCCACCGTCACCCGCTCCGGTGTCAGCGACGTCGCCACGCTGGCGCATACCGTCACTTCCGTCGGGCCGTAGCCGTTGAGCATCCTCCGGCCTTCACTCCACTTACGCACCAGCGCCGCGGGCACGGCCTCGCCCGCGGAGATGAGCGTACGGATGCCGTCCAGGCCTCCGTCCACCACTTGCCCCAGCACCGACGGCGTCAGCGTCACCACTGTCGCGCTCAGCCCCTTCACCGTGCCCTCCAGCGCGCCTCCCGGCATCAGCGCTTCTCGCGGTGCAAGGCAGAGGGACGCACCCGCAGCCAGCGTCGAGAAGACTTCCGCCACCGACGCGTCGAAGCCCGGTGAGGCGAACTGCAGCACCCGGTCCTCTGGCTTCACGCCGTGCGCTTCAGCCACCGCGTGCGCCATGTTGGAGAGACCACCGTGGCGCACCATCACGCCCTTCGGCTTGCCTGTACTTCCCGACGTGAAGAGCACGTACGCCAGGGACTCCGGCACCACCTTCTTCGTGGGCCGCGTCTTCGGCTGCCTCGCCACCTGCCTTGCATCCGCGTCCACGAATGCGAGCACTGCGTTGCCCGTGGGCAGTTCGTCCGCCAGCGCTTCGCGCGTCAGCACCACCGCGACGCCGGACTCTTCCAGCAACTCACCCACGCGCAGCGCGGGCAGCGTCACGTCCACCGGCACGAAGGCACCTCCCGCCTTCAGCACCGCCACCATCCCCACCACCCACTCCACACTGCGCTCCACCAACAGCCC
>NZ_RAWN01000338.1:0-5546 GCF_003668895.1 Corallococcus sp. AB045 | reverse complement strand
GCCCGGCCCCCTGCTTCACGCCAACCGCCCGATTCTTGACCCCCCCGGAGGCGATTGATACGACCGGCGACCAGTCTGTCTCCGCTCTGTCGACCGAGGCCCCCGTGATGACGAAGCAGTCGCTCCTGTTGGCGTTCGCGGGCGTGCTGACCGCATGTGGCCCCGTGAAGTCCACGTCCAACATCCTCGACGCCGAGGTGCAGATCCAGGCCGCGCGCACCGCCGGGGCGGAGAAGGATGCCCCCTACGAGTGGACGGCCGCCAACCTCTACCTGCAGAAGGCGCGGGAGGAGGTCGGCTATTCGGACTACCAGGCCGGTGTGGACTTCGCCGTGAAGGCCTCGCGCTTCGCCAACGAGGCGCGTGAGAAGGCCATGTCCGCGGCCAACAGCGGCGACTCCCAGGGCCGCCCCCAGAACCCGTGACGCCCGAGCGTTCTCCGATGAAGCGTCTGTCCCAGTCCGCGCTTTTCACCCTGCTGCTCACCTCCCTCGCCTGCGTCAGCGGCAACAAGATCCGCGCTGACACGGAGGTGCTCACCGCCGACGTGGAGCGCGCCCGCCGTGGCGGTGCCCTGCGCTGCGCGCCCGCGGAGCTGGCCGCCGCGGAGGCCAACCTCGACTTCGCCCGCGGAGAGCTCAGCCAGGGCAACAGCTCGCGCGCCGCCCAGCACGTGCGCGACGCCGACACCGCGGTGAAGCGCGCCCTGGAGCTGTCCAAGAACTGCGGCCCGCGCCAGGTGCTGGTGCGCGACCGTCCGGAGACGCCGCAGGCGCAGCCGGAACAGCCTCAGCAGCCCACCCAGCCCCAGCAGCAGGTGGTGGTGAGCATCGAGGAGACAGACAGCGACGGCGACGGCGTGCTGGACAAGGACGACCCCTGCCCCGAGCAGGCCGAGGACGTGGACGGCTTCCAGGACCAGGACGGCTGCCCGGACCCGGACAACGACAACGACGGCGTGCTGGACACGCAGGACAAGTGCCCGCTCATCCCCGGCGTGGCGGAGAACAACGGCTGCCCGCCGGAGGCCCCCAAGGACCGCGACGGCGACGGCGTGCTCGACAACGCGGACAAGTGCCCGGACCAGCCCGAGGACAAGGACGGCTTCGAGGACGAGGACGGCTGCCCGGACCTGGACAACGACCTGGACGGCATCGTGGACGGCACGGACAAGTGCCCCAACGAGCCGGGTCCGCTGCAGAACCTGGGCTGCCCCATCGTGGACAAGGACGGGGACGGCATCAACGACGACAAGGACAAGTGCCCGGACGAGCCGGAGGACAAGGACGGCTACCAGGACGACGACGGCTGCCCGGACCTGGACAACGACAGCGACGGCGTGCCGGACGCGCAGGACAAGTGCCCGAACGAGTCCGGCCCGCAGGAGAACAGCGGCTGCCCGGATCCGGACCGCGACGGCGACGGCGTGGTGGACCGCCTGGACGCGTGCCCTGACGACCCGGGCGTGAAGGAGGAGCGCGGGTGCGCCAAGCAGTACAAGATGGTCATCGTCAAGAAGGACCGGATTGAGATCAAGAAGCAGATCCTCTTCGGCACCGGCTCCGCGAAGATCATCGGCAAGCAGAGCACCACCATCCTGGATGAGGTGGCGCAGGCGCTGAAGGACGCGCCGTGGATCCGCAAGATGCGCATCGAGGGCCACACCGACTCGATGGGCAACGACACGGCGAACCTGAAGCTGTCCCAGAAGCGCGCCGACGCGGTGATGGCGCAGTTGCTCAAGCGCGGCATCGACCCGGGCCGCATGGAGGCCGTGGGCTTCGGTGAGACGAAGCCCGTGGCCCCCAACAACACGAAGGCGGGCCGCGCGCTCAACCGCCGCACGGAGTTCAACGTCATCCGGCAGTGACGTGACGCCCCACCCCGCTCCGTCCAGGACGGAGCGGGACAAGCGGTTCCCTTCGCGCCTCCCCGGGCCTCACGCCCAGGGAGGCGTAGTCGTTTCCGGGCACGAAGCCGAGCCAGGTACAGCGGCCCCGCGTCCCGCCGCGGGCCGCCTCACGAAGCAGCGCCAGGGCGCAAGAGCGGCCCTCGCGCCCCTCCGCGCCGACACATCGCTAGCGCGCTCGTCAGCACGAGGCAGCCGCCCAGCGCCGCGCTCGCGCATGCTGGGGGCCGCGGCTGGCCTTGGGTAGCGAGTGCGGCACGGCGGTGGCGAAGCGCCGCTCCCGCACGTGCCGGGGCCTCAGCCGTCCTTGAGCGAGTGCGGCACGGCGGTGGCGAAACGCCGCTCCCGCACGTGCCGGGGCCTCAGCCGTCCTTGAGCGAGTGCGGCACGGCGGTGGCGAAACGCCGCTCCCTCACGTGCCGGGGCCTCAGCCGTCCTTGAGCAGCTCGTGCAGCACTTCGGTGGCGTAGGCGCCGCGCGGCAGCTCGAACGTGAGCAGCGCGTCCTCGCCATCCGCCGTGAGCTCCGCCGCGCCCAAGCGCACGCGGTACGGACGGCGTGTGCCTTCCGTCTCGTCGCCACCGCGCTGGAAGTCGCTCAGCGTGATGCCCGCGTCCGCGAGCAGCCGCGCCTCGAACTCCGCCACCTCGCCCTTCGAGGCGGTCATCTTCGGGCCGAACATCGGGCCCGCCGGGCTCACCTCGAATGAGGCCACGCGCGGACCGTCCACGTCCGGCGCCTCGCACACGAAGAGGCCGCCCGTCTCCTCCTTGCGCAGCACGTCGCCCAGGAGCGCCGTGGCGAAGGTGCCCGCGGTGAGCCGCGCGGCCAGCGCCTGGTTGAAGAGGCGCGACTGGAAGGCGGACAGGTACAGCTTGCGCTGGAAGCGGTCCGGCCGCTTCGGCAGCCGCTGCCCCAGCAGCAGCATCCGGCCCAGGTCCGCGTTGTCCCCGGCCCGCCCGAAGCGCTGCTCCCCGAAGTAGTTGGGCACGCCCTGCGCGGCCAGCCGGGAGAAGGACTCCCGCGCCGCATTCATGTCCTGCACGCCGCGCAGCCGCAGCCGGAAGCGGTTTCCCTTCAGGTGCCCGGTGCGCAGCTTGTTGCCGTGCCGCTTCGCCTCCAGCACGCGCACACCGTCCAGCGCGAACTCCGGCACGCGCGCCTCCGCGTTCGCGGGCACGGACAGCCACTGCCGAGTCACCGCCTGCCGGTCCTTCATGCCGGCAGCGCCGATGTCGTCCTCGCGCACGCCCAGCGCGGTCGCCAGCGCGCGCACCACCTCGCGCGTGTCCCGGCCGCGCTTCTCCACCCAGAGGTACAGGTGCGTGCCCTCGCCGGACGGCAGGTACGCGGGCAGCTCCTCCACCTCGAAGTCCTCGGGGGTGAGCTTGAACGCGCCGCCGCACCCGGGCACGCCCGCCGTCAGTCGCGGAAAGCCGGTGTCCGTCACGGCGCCTCGAGCGTGGCCAGGAGTTCTTTCACCCGGCGGGCCAGGTCCTCGTCCGCGCGCGACTCCAACAGCTCCCCCGCCTGGAACAGCAGGAAGAACATCACGTCGCTCAGCGCCTGACGGAACGAGGCCAGCGGCTCGCTGCCCAGGTGGGCGCGGTGCTTGTCGAAGGCCTCCATCAACCGGCCCTCCGGCAGGCTCCCGTCCGCCGCGAACGCCAGCCCCTCCAGCACCGGCGACGACGACAGCGCCTGGTTGGACAGCGCCGCGTTGGCCGCCGCGATGAACTCGCGGTCCATGCCGGAGCGGGCCACCTCGTCGCGGATCTCCCGGAAGATGAAGTTGAAGACGCGCGCCACCGGCCGGGCATCCACCGGAGCCGCCGCGCGCACCGGCGGACGCACGCGCGGCGCGGCCGTCTTCTCCGGCGCCACGGCCGAGGCGGGAGCCCCCGCCGGCTTGTCCGTCAGCCCCGCGAAGCCGCCCTCCAGCAGGCGGAAGACGACCTTGGTGACGTCGAACTCGGACAGCCGCGCCGCGTGCCCCAGCTCCAGCACCGTGCGCCGCCCGTCCAGCATCGTCAGCACGCGGTCCTCGTCCTCCTCCAGCTTGCCGTCGGACGGACGCTTGCGCGCCACGTACATGCGGCCGTGGGGGATGCGCTTCCGGAAGTGCGCCATCTCGTCGATCTTCCGGATGCTGTCCATCAGCAGGCTCTGCGTGGACAGCTGGAGCGAGTGGCCCGTCTTCTCGTCCAGCGGCTGGTCGATGAGGAAGAACGACCCCTCGCGGCACAGCACGATGGCGTGGAAGATCTCACTCACCTGGTGCGTAACGCACTTGAAGAGGTCGTGCGCCTGGAGCACGCCCTTCTCCACCAGCGCCCGGCCCAGCTTGGACGCCGACTGCTCGCGCAGCGCCGCCTCCACCTGCGCGCGGTCCGCGTAGCCCAGCCGCACCAGCACCTCGCCCAGCCGGTCCGCGGGCTCCTCGGAGGTGGCGCCGCGCACCTCGCCCTCGCGCAGCGTGAGCGACCGCTCGCCGCCCGGCGTGTGCACGCGGATGACGCCGCTCCAGCGCGACTGGCTGAGGAACGCGATGAGGTCGGACAGGGGGAAGCCTCCCGCGTCCCCTGAAAGCACCACGCGCGGCGTGGGGATGGAGCCCCCTTCCGGCGGAGTGCGGGAGAACACCAGCAGGTCGGGCGCGGTGGGCATCAGCGCGTACGTCCCCGAGCGTCCCGCGAGTGCGGGGATGCCGGTGCGGTCCTCGGGGACCAGCTGCGCGGCGCCATCGATGCGGAAGCGTTGGCTCATCGAAGGGTCAGTCAGCGGCCCACGCGTTGTTGTTCGCGCGCCACTCCACCTCGTCCTCCATGCTGTGCTCGAGCTGCGCCTCCTGGAAGCCCAGCTCGTAGGCACGTCCATTGAAGAACACCGACGGGGTGCTGTTGATGGCCGCCCTGCGCCCCTGCGCGTGGAAGCCTTCGATTTCGTCCTTGTACTGATCCGTCTTCAACACGGCCGCCAGCTTGTCCCCGTCCAGGCCCACCGACTTCGCCAGCGCGGGCAGCGCCTCCGGCTTGAGGTTGTCCTGCTGGCCGAAGAGCGCGTCGTGCATCTGCCAGAACTTGCCCTGGTCGCGCGCCCACAGCACCGCCTGCGCGGCGGGGACGGCGTTGGCGTGCATGGAGAGCGGGAACGGCAGGTAGCAGAAGCGCACCTCGCTGGGGTGCTTCTTCGCGAAGCCCTCCAGGATGGGCCGGGCCTTGCCGCAGAAGGGGCACTCGAAGTCGGAGAACTCCGCCACCGTCACGGGCGCGTTGGCGTCGCCCTGGCACATGCGCGGATCCACCTTGAGCTGCACGCGCGGCTCGCGGAAGGACGCGTAGTACTTGGACAGCGTGACGATGACCTCGCTCGCGGGCCCGCCCTCCGCCACCATCCGGGCGGACAGCCGCGCCATCCGCTTCGCGTGCTTGCAGGACGTGTGCTGCTTGAGGCACGCGCCCAACGAGTGGGGGCAGCCGCAGTAGCAGAACTCGTCGCTGAACACCGTGGCCAGCTCGCGCCTGGCCGCGGGCGGCAGCGCGGAGAAGTCCATGCCCGGAATGCCCGTCAGCGCCTGCGCCGGATCCACCGGCGGCGCCTCCGCGGCGGGGCTCGGGGCCGGAGCGGCGGCCGGGGC
>NZ_RAWN01000337.1:0-5562 GCF_003668895.1 Corallococcus sp. AB045 | reverse complement strand
ACGCCTTTCCCGCCCGCTACTACGCCGTCAGCGCCGCGAGCGTGCTGGGGCTGCAGGGCCTGCTCTGGTGGGTGACCCGGTGAAGCCACAAGCCGCCGCACCCCAGGCTCCGGCCGCGGCCACGATCGACGCGGCGCCCGCGCTGCTCCAGGAGGTGCGCAAGACCGTCGCCGCGCGCCTGGGGGTCGGGCGCCATGGCCTGGAGCCGATGCTGGACGAGCTGGGCCAGACGCTGGCCCGCCTGATGCCGGGGCCGGGTGACGCGCGGTTGTCGCCGGAGGAGCAGGAGAAGGCGAGAGCGTCGTTCGCGGGCACGGTGGACACGCTGGAGGACGTCCTGGAGGCCCTGCATCGCGCGGGTCGGGCTGGGAACGTCCTGGGCTGGGGGGAGCGCTGAGCCATGGATGTCATCAAGAAACTGATCGCGTTCATCCCACCGAAGTGGAAGCCCTACGCGCTGCTCCTCGTGGCGCTGCTGGCCATTGGCATTCCGCTGTTCCTCGTGTGGCGCGCGAAGCGCAAGAGCGCGCCGGCCGGAGGGACCGCCGCGCCGGAGCCCCTGGCGAAGAACCGGCTGCGCAAGGTGCGCGAGAAGTTCCTGGCCGGGCTGCCCCTGCGCCACCGGGTGGCGGTGAGGGACCTGCCGGGTGTGGTGGTGATGGGGCCGGCGGGCGCGGGCAAGTCGCGGCTCATCGAGCTGGACCTGGACTGGAAGCGGCAGGCGCGGCAGTTCCTGCCCAGCCTCCTCACGGACTCGCTGCTCCAGGTGTACCTGGGCGCGGACGTCGTCGCCCAGGAGGTGTCCCCGCAGCTGTTGGAGGACGAGTCGCCCCAGGCGCGGGAGGCCCTGCGCCGGCTGTGGAGGGACAGCTTCGGCGGCGGTCAGCAGGCGCTGGCGGTGCTGGTGCTGGACGCGCGCTGGCTGCAGGACACGCCCCCGGACGAGGTGCGCCGGGCCGCGCAGCTGTTGCGAGGCAAGCTCAACCTGCTGGCGGAAGTCCGCGGGGGCGCGTTCGAGACGCGCGTGTGCCTCACCCACCTGGATGAGCGCGAGGGCTACGCGGACTTCGCGAAGCTGCTGCGCGCGCACCACGTGCCGCTGCGCTTCCCCCTGCCCCCGCCCGGCCAGGAGGGCAAGCTGGGCTCGCTGCTCAAGGCGCAGGAGCAGTACCTGGCGCTGGGCCTGACGGCGCTGCCGGTGGAATCCTTCGAGCGGCTGGAGCGCTTCTATTCGGAAGGCCACGCGCCCTTCGAGGCGCTGTCGCGCTTCGTGACGGCGCTGATGGAGGGCCAGACGCTGGCGTACGCGCCCCGGCTGGCCACGGTGTCGCTGTCCTCCGCGGACAAGGACGCGAGGGATCCGGACGTCCTCTCGGTGTCCGCCGAGGCCAGCACGGCGCGAGCGGTCCACGACCGCTACCTGCACACGCACCTGCGCCGGGCGGTGCTGCTGGGCCTGGCGTTCGCGCTGCCGCTGCTGGCCGCGTACGGGCACTTCGCCTGGAGGCTGGGCCAGGCGCGCACGCGCGTGCAGCGCTTCGAGGACATGGTCCAGCGCATGCGCGACCAGGGGCAGGCGGTGTCCGGGGCCGCGGTGCAGGAGCCGGTGCTCGCGGCGGGCCACTCCCTGGACTCGCTGTGGAGCGCCATGAACACGTGGCCGCTCTTGCGCTACAGCTTCACCGGCGCGCGAGAGGACCTGCGCCAGCGTCTGGCCCGGGGCATCCGCGAGGCGCACATCCGGCCCGCGCTGGAGAAGTGCCACCGCCAGCCGGACACGTGCCGTCCGGAGCAGGTCGTCTACCTGCTGGCCACGTTGCACGGCTCGCGCGAGGAGCCGCTGGGGCAGCTGGTGCTGTCCAGCCTGAAGACGCGCCCGAACTGGAGCTTCGTGTCGGAGGGAGGCACGGCCGAGCCCGCGGGCGACGTGGCGGCGCTGGAGGCTGGGCGCTCGTGGGTGACGGCGGTGGGGCTGAACGAGTCCCTGGTGGCCGACTACGTCACCATGAGTAACCCGCCGTGGTCCGCGCCGGACACGCCCGAGGCCAGCTGGGCGCGCTGGCCCTTCCCGGAGCCGCTCACGCTGGAGGCGCAGCTGATGCCGTGGCAGGCGCACCTGCGGCGGTTGCAGGACCTGCTGGCGAACCGGGCCGTGGAGCCGCGCGAGCTGGAGCGGCTGGACGCGGACCTGGAGGCCATGCAGGACGAGCGCCGCAGGCTCCAGGCGCTGCTGGACGACAGCGCGCGCTTCAGCAGCCTGCCGCGAGCGTTGGAGCTCCTGGCCGCCTCCGAGGCGCGCGTGGACACCAGCCGCTTCCGGGGCATCCCCTCCACGCTCAAGACGGTGGCGTGGATCAACGACCACCGGGACGCGCTGACGAACGTGCTGCGCATGGAGGAAGAGGCGTACCTGGGTGTGAAGGCGGTGCAGAAGATGACCGTGGCGGAGCTGCTGGTGCGCGACGGCCTGTGGCTGCCGGGCAACGGCCCCGCGGTGCTCCAGGTGCCGGTGCTCCAGAGCACCTTCGAATTCCGGCCCAAGGACGGCTCGCGGCTGCTGCACCAGGCACTGCTGCGCTACCACGAGAAGACGGGGCGCCTGCCCTTCGGCGTGATGGAGGGCGAGGAGGTGGTGGCGTCGCGGAGTGGCGCGACCCTGGCGGCGGACCGGCTGGAGTTCGACACGCGGCTGCGCCCGCTGGTGGACGAGTTCACCACGCGAATCAAAGGCGCGGGGCTGCCGGTGGAGGAGGTGTCGCAGCGCCAGGAGCACGTGCGCCGCAAGGTGAACCAATTCGCGTACCAGTACCGCAACCGCCTCTTCCAGCGCGTGTCCACCTACCGCTTCCAGGCGGTGATTCCGGCGCTCCTGGCGGAGGAGCTGTCGCGTCTCACGCAGCCGTCCTCGGAGCTGGTGGACATGCTGCGCGACGTGGCGCAGGGCGTGGCGCTGGAGCCGTTGGACGGGCCCTTCTACGAATCGCTGCGCAACGCGGTGGCGCCGTTCAAGCCCATCGCCACGGTGATGAAGCCGGACGAGACGGGCAACTACACGGCGCTCAACCCCTACCGTGCGCTGGTAGCCCAGATGTCGGACGAGCTGAACGCGGTGCCCCGTCCGGGCGTGGTGCCCGCTGAGGCGACGGCGTCGCTCAACGGAGGCCTGGCCACCGGCAGCGCGCAGCCAGCGAGTGGGGCCGCGAAGCTTCCGGAGCTGCTGACGCCGCTGGGGCGCCTGGCCTTCGCGATGATGCTGGAGGACGACACGTCCTACCTGCGCAAGGTGGACGCGTGGCTGGACCAGCAGGGGCTCATCGGAGAGCTGCGGCAGCCCTTCCGCCAGCCGTTCCTCGCGGTGCGCGAGCTGGGGCAGCGCGAGATTGAGAGGACCCTGGAGCGGCAGTGGGACGACGCCTCGGGTCGGTTCCTGCGTCCGCTCTTGGGGCGCTATCCGTTCACGCCGGACGCGTCGCAGGAGGTGGATCCGGGAGACCTGGAGGTCCTGCGCAAGCAGGACGGCGCGTTCTGGGAGTTCGTGACGCGGGTGCTGGCGCCGGTGTGCGAGGAGCGAGGCTCGGAGTGGGTGGCGCGAGGCGCGCTCCAGTCCCGGCTGTCGTTGCCGCAGGGGATGTTGCCCACGCTGGGGAGGCTGTCGCGGCTGGCCCGCATGTTGTGGGACACGGAGGGGAGGCCGCGGCCACTGATGCTGCAGGTGATGCCGTTGCCGCTGCCGAAGGCGCCCACGCAGGGCAGCTTCGTGACGCTGGGTTCGCTGAAGTGCGGCAAGACGACGTTCCTCGCGTACAACCAGAGTCCGTCGTGGCAGGAGTTCCCGCTGGCGTGGTGGGACCAGCAGACGGCGTCGCTGATGCTGGAGGTGCGAGCGCCCGCGGACCAGTCGGTGCAGTACGCGTCGCTGGAGAAGTCGCGTTCGGCGTGGAGCTGCTTCCGGCTGCTGGAGTCGTCCCAGTCCACGGAAGACCCGCAGCACCGCCGTTGGTCGTTGAGAGCGCGAGGCGCCACCTCCACGGACGGGGTGATGGACCTGCGCTTCGGGCTCAAGGGTGAGCCCTGGATCCCGTTCCGCGAGGTGCCGCGATGAAACCGTGGGCAAGCTGCATCCCCTTGGCGCTGTGTTTCCTGGCCGCGTGCCAGCCGAGCACGCTGCACTTGAGCGTGAAGGCGCCGTCAGGGACGAACCAGGGCCGGCCGCTGTACATGCTGGTGCGCAAGGTGGATCCAAAGCAGTTCGCCGTGGAGTCCTACGGCGAGGTCTCCGCGCGCATCTTCCAGCCGGACGCGGACGTGCTGCTGTCGGCGCTGATCTACCCGGGCACGCTGCAGCGCCTGAAGGTGCCGCTGCCGGAGAACGCGCCGGTGGCGGTGTCGTTCCTCTTCACCGCGCCGGACGGCACCTGGCAGCAGTTCGTCAACACGCCCACGCCAGGCTCGCTGGACATAGAGCTACT
This sequence comes from Corallococcus sp. AB045, assembly GCF_003668895.1. Lineage (NCBI taxonomy): Bacteria > Pseudomonadati > Myxococcota > Myxococcia > Myxococcales > Myxococcaceae > Corallococcus > Corallococcus sp. AB045. The sequence goes on along the minus strand of NZ_RAWN01000337.1, from coordinate 1,093 downwards.
CGAAGGGCGCATCCGCACGGGCACCCAGCCCGCGGCGCCCAAGGAAGGCGACGACGCGGCGAAGCCGCGGGACGGAACAGGTGACGCGCTGGAAGGCGCGGTAGCGCAGGCGATGCCCACCGGCTCCCAGGGGCCCGTCATGGGCGCGCCGGAGCAGGTGACGGAGCCGGGCGCGCCGGTGCCGGACGCGGCGGTGCCGGGCAAGAAGAAGAAAAAGGACACGGGCCCCAAGGCGGACACGCTGGGCGAGGCGCCGGACGAAGCGGACAAGGTGGACGACAAGGGCGGGCCCCAGCAGCGGATCCGCGTGTTCGGCCGCGTGTTCGCGCGCGGCGCCGCGGACGAGCGCCAGAAGTACGAGCGCGACCTGGGCATCGAGTCGGCGCGCGTGGGAGTGGCCGCGTCGCTGTCCAACCTGGAAGCGGAGGTGAGCGCGGATCTCGCCTCCAAGACGATCCTGAAGGACGCGTTCGTGCGGCTGGCGGACGACGGCAAGCGCCTGCGGCTGTACGCGGGCCGCTTCAAGTCGCCCTTCCTGCAGCGCTCGCAGGAGTCGGCGTGGCGCCTGCCCATCCAGGAGCGCGGGCTGGTGGAGGACTACCTCACGGAGACAAACGCGCTGGGTGGGCGGCGCCTGGGCGTGATGGGCGAGATGCGGCTCAAGGAGGCGTGGGGCCTGAAGTTCTCCGCGGGCCTCTTCGAGGGCGGCGAGGACGCGACCGGGAAGCGGCTGAGCGAGGACGGCTCCGCGCGGCTGAGCATCCGCCCGTTCAAGTTCCTCACGCTGGGCACGAGCACGTACCTGACGCAGGTGATTGACGGGACGAAGCAGTACGCGACGGCGGCGGACGCGGAGCTGAACCTCTGGGGGCTGTCCGTGACGGGTGAGGCGGCGGTGGGACGGCTGGCGTTGGGGCCGTTCCAATCGCAGTCGGTGCTGGCCTACTGGACGGTGCCGGTGGGCCACGAGCTGGGCATCGAGTCGGCGCGCGTGGGAGTGGCCGCGTCGCTGTCCAACCTGGAAGCGGAGGTGAGCGCGGATCTCGCCTCCAAGACGATCCTGAAGGACGCGTTCGTGCGGCTGGCGGACGAC
>NZ_RAWN01000336.1:0-5605 GCF_003668895.1 Corallococcus sp. AB045 | reverse complement strand
GCCGACGAATCAGCGAGCCGAGACTCCTTAGCCGGGTCTCGGGGAACGCCGGTTCAAGCAAACCAAGAATACAATTGGAGAGTTTGATCCTGGCTCAGAACGAACGCTGGCGGCGTGCCTAACACATGCAAGTCGAGCGCGAATAGGGGCAACCCTTAGTAGAGCGGCGCACGGGTGCGTAACACGTGGATAATCTGCCTGGATGCCTGGGATAACCAGTCGAAAGATTGGCTAATACCGGATAAGCCCACGGTTTCTTCGGAGACTGAGGGAAAAGGTGGCCTCTGTATACAAGCTATCACAACCAGATGAGTCCGCGGCCCATCAGCTAGTTGGCGGGGTAATGGCCCACCAAGGCAACGACGGGTAGCTGGTCTGAGAGGACGATCAGCCACACTGGAACTGAGACACGGTCCAGACTCCTACGGGAGGCAGCAGTGGGGAATTTTGCGCAATGGGCGAAAGCCTGACGCAGCAACGCCGCGTGTGTGATGAAGGTCTTTGGATTGTAAAGCACTTTCGACCGGGACGAAACCGTAAAGCCTAATACGCTTTGCCTTGACGGTACCGGGAGAAGAAGCACCGGCTAACTCTGTGCCAGCAGCCGCGGTAATACAGAGGGTGCAAGCGTTGTTCGGAATTATTGGGCGTAAAGCGCGTGTAGGCGGCTTTGCAAGTCGGGTGTGAAAGCCCTCAGCTCAACTGAGGAAGTGCGCCCGAAACTGCAGAGCTTGAGTGCCGGAGAGGGTGGCGGAATTCCCCAAGTAGAGGTGAAATTCGTAGATATGGGGAGGAACACCGGTGGCGAAGGCGGCCACCTGGACGGTAACTGACGCTGAGACGCGAAAGCGTGGGTAGCAAACAGGATTAGATACCCTGGTAGTCCACGCCGTAAACGATGAGAACTAGGTGTCGTGGGAGTTGACCCCCGCGGTGCCGTAGCTAACGCATTAAGTTCTCCGCCTGGGAAGTACGGTCGCAAGACTAAAACTCAAAGGAATTGACGGGGGCCCGCACAAGCGGTGGAGCATGTGGTTTAATTCGACGCAACGCGCAGAACCTTACCTGGTCTTGACATCCTCGGAATCCTTCAGAGATGAGGGAGTGCCCGCAAGGGAACCGAGAGACAGGTGCTGCATGGCTGTCGTCAGCTCGTGTCGTGAGATGTTGGGTTAAGTCCCGCAACGAGCGCAACCCTCGCCTTTAGTTGCCACGCAAGTGGATCTCTAGAGGGACTGCCGGTGTTAAACCGGAGGAAGGTGGGGATGACGTCAAGTCCTCATGGCCTTTATGACCAGGGCTACACACGTGCTACAATGGCCGGTACAGAGCGCTGCAAACCCGCGAGGGGGAGCTAATCGCAGAAAACCGGTCTCAGTTCAGATTGGAGTCTGCAACTCGACTCCATGAAGGAGGAATCGCTAGTAATCGCAGATCAGCACGCTGCGGTGAATACGTTCCCGGGCCTTGTACACACCGCCCGTCACACCATGGGAGTCGATTGCTCCAGAAGTCATCTCACCAAGAGATGCCCAAGGAGTGCTCGGTAACTGGGGTGAAGTCGTAACAAGGTAGCCGTAGGGGAACCTGCGGCTGGATCACCTCCTTTCTAAGGAGACCGGGCATCGGACTCACCCTTCGGGGGAGTAGGCGATGCCAGCAGCCTTCGGGCTGTCAGGTCTGACTAGGTCAATGTTTCCGATTAACAATCCATTATGAACTTCGGGCTTGCTGTTTGGTTTTGAAGGACTGAGCGAAGGTGGCTCGGCTCTTTGAGAATGAAGGACGCTGTAGGGTTCGCCGATGCTTTAGCCCTCCTGGGCCTATAGCTCAGCTGGCTAGAGCGCGCGCCTGATAAGCGCGAGGTCGGTGGTTCAAGTCCACCTAGGCCCACCACTCTTCTCCCTCACTGGAGGGAAGCAAAAGGGTGACTGGTGCTGACGCGAGAGTCGGGGCTGTAGCTCAGCTGGGAGAGCGCCAGCTTTGCAAGCTGGATGTCGTCGGTTCGAACCCGATCAGCTCCACAAGTTTCCTGGAAGTCGCAGGGACGTTCTTTGACAAGTGCATACGAAGGGTAAGTTGCAATTTCTGCTGAGTGAAGTTCTCAACAGAAGTGCCGACTTCGAAATGAGTCTCACCAGGCGCCGCGAGGCAGCCGGGTGGGGCAAAAGCGAAGTCTCCCACACAAGAAGAAGCAGTGAGAAACAGCAATAAAGAATGTCTTCCGGGCCTGCTAGCGAAGAGCAGAGGCCTGGGCCTTGGTCTCCGAGTTTCGAAAATCCGCCGGGAGGCGGGCATTAGACAAGAGATTAGGGCAAGTAAGCTACTAAGGGCGTGCGGTGGATGCCTAGGTGCCAAGAGGCGATGAAGGACGTGGGTGGCTGCGAAAAGCTTCGGGGAGTTGCCAACCAAACGTTGATCCGGAGATGTCCGAATGGGGAAACCCAGCGCGGCGAATAGCTGCGTTACTGCAAACTGAATTCATAGGTTTGCAGAGCGAACCAGGGGAAGTGAAACATCTCAGTACCCTGAGGAAGAGAAAACAATGAGTGATTCCCAAAGTAGTGGCGAGCGAAATGGGAAGAGGCCAAACCAACGTCATGCAAATGGCGGTGGGGTAGCGGGTCCGCGGTAGGACTCTGGAGGGCTAGTGGAAGCGTCCTGGAAAGACGCACCAAAGAGCGTGATAGTCGCGTACACGAAAGCCAACTGGAGCTGAGCGGGTTACCCAAGTAAGACGGGACACGTGCAATCCTGTCTGAATCTGCCGGGACCATCCGGTAAGCCTAAATACTCCTTGGCGACCGATAGTGAACAAGTACCGCGAGGGAAAGGTGAAAAGAACCCCGGTGAGGGGAGTCAAAAGAACCTGAAACCGCATGTCTACAAGCAGTTCGAGCACTACGGCGCAAGCCAGTGCGAGAGCGTACCTTTTGCATCATGATTCGGCGACTTAATATACGTAGCGAGGCTAAGCCGTTAGGTGGAGCCGGAGCGAAAGCGAGTCCGAATAGGGCGCTAAGTTGCGTGTATTATAACCCGAAGCGGGGTGATCTACACATGGCCAGGTTGAAGTGCGGGTAACACCGCATGGAGGACCGAACTCATGAAAGTTGAAAATTTCTGGGATGAGCTGTGTGTAGGGGTGAAAGGCCAATCAAACTCCGTGATAGCTGGTTCTCCCCGAAAGATATTTAGGTATCGGCTCGGGCAATTCAATGCCGGAGGTAGAGCACTGAAACGGCTAGGGGTCTCACCAGATTACCAAACCGTATCAAACTCCGAATGCCGGCAATTGTTATCCCGGGACGCAGTCAGTGGGTGATAACGTCCATTGGCAAGAGGGGAATAACCCAGACCGACAGCTAAGGCCCCCAAATCTAGTCTAAGTGAACACTAGAAAGGATGTGGCAGGTCATTGACAACCAGGAGGTTGGCTTAGAAGCAGCCATCCTTTAAAGAAAGCGTAATAGCTCACTGGTCAAGACAGGCCGCGCCGAAAATGTAACGGGGCTCAAGACTAGTGCCGAAGCTTCGGGTCACACACGTCAGGCGTGTGTGGCGGTAGGGGAGCGTCCCAGTTGCAGCGAAGGTGGACTGAAAAGGCCGCTGGAGCGACTGGGAGTGCTGATGCCGAAATGAGTAGCGATAAAGGGGGTGAGAAACCCCCTCGCCGTAAACCCAAGGTTTCCTGGGTCAAGTTAATCTTCCCAGGGTTAGCCGGGTCCTAAGCCGAGGCCGAAAGGCGTAGGTGATGGCAAGCAGGTTAATATTCCTGCGCCATCTTGCAGACGTTGAACTGAGGGAGGACGGAGAAAGCTAGGCGAGCTGACCGGTGGTTGTGTCAGTCTAAAGGCGTAGGGGTGTCGCGTACGAATAAAGGCGCGGCAGTCATCCCCGAGACCCCATGGCGCCCCGCAAGGGGTAAGTCGCTGATGCTCGGCTTCCAAGAAAAGTCCCGCAGGGAGTCTGCAGGGTGTCCGTACCGCAAACCGACACAGGTGGGTGAGGAGAAAATCCTAAGGCGCTTGAGAGAACTCTCCTCCAAGGAACTAGGCAAATTTCCACCGTAACTTCGGAAGAAGGTGGGCCTCTGGTAGGTGTAGGCGTACAGCCGAAGCCGAGAGAGGTTGCAGAGAAATGGCGGTAGCGACTGTTTACCAAAAACACAGGACTCTGCGAAGGCGACAAGCCGACGTATAGGGTCTGACTCCTGCCCGGTGCTGGAAGGTTAAGGGGATTCGTCAGCCGCAAGGCGAAGCGATGATCCGAAGCCCCAGTAAACGGCGGCCGTAACTATAACGGTCCTAAGGTAGCGAAATTCCTTGTCGGGTAAGTTCCGACCTGCACGAATGGAGTAACGACTTCCGCACTGTCTCGGAGAGGGACTCAGCGAAATTGAAATAGCTGTGCCGATGCAGTTTACCCGCAGCAAGACGGAAAGACCCCGTGAACCTTTACTACAACTTGACAGTGACACTAGGGATTGGCTGTGTAGGATAGGTGGGAGCCTTTGAAGCCGGGCCGCTAGGTTCGGTGGAGGCAACGGTGAAATACCACCCTGCTGATTTCTGGTGTCTAACCATGTCTCGTAAGCCGGGACTGGGACACTGTCTGGTGGGTAGTTTGACTGGGGCGGTCGCCTCCCAAAAAGTAACGGAGGCGCGCGATGGTTCCCTCAGCCCGATTGGAAACCGGGCGTCGAGTGCAATGGCATAAGGGAGCTTGACTGCGAGACCGACAGGTCGAGCAGGTGCGAAAGCAGGTCATAGTGATCCGGTGGTCCTGAATGGAAGGGCCATCGCTCAACGGATAAAAGGTACTCCGGGGATAACAGGCTTATCTCCCCCAAGAGTTCACATCGACGGGGAGGTTTGGCACCTCGATGTCGGCTCATCGCATCCTGGGGCTGGAGCAGGTCCCAAGGGTTTGGCTGTTCGCCAATTAAAGCGGTACGCGAGCTGGGTTCAAAACGTCGTGAGACAGTTTGGTCCCTATCTGCTGTGGGCGTAGGATACTTGAGAGGCTCTGACCTTAGTACGAGAGGACCGGGTTGGAGGCACCGCTGGTGTACCAGTTGTCTCGCCAGAGGCATCGCTGGGTAGCCATGTGCCGATTGGATAACCGCTGAAAGCATCTAAGCGGGAAACCGACCTCAAGACCAGGTATCCCGGGCGCAAGCCCCTGAAGACTCGTGGAAGACTACCACGTTGATAGGCTGGGTGTGTAAGCGCGGTAACGCGTTAAGCTAACCAGTACTAATAAGTCGAGAGGCTTACTTCCCCCATTCTCTTGCATGCCCCCTCAAGGGGAGTAAGGGACTCGGGGCCAAGGCCGAGGCCAGGACGCCACTAGCGCGTCCGCCCGGAAGGCAGCTGTTTCAATTGCTTCTTCGACTTCTCGAAGAGGCTTCACTCAAGCGGAAGCTTGCAACTTACCCTTCGTATGCACCGTCATTCGTTTTTCCGGTGGCAATGTCGGAGGGGTCACACCCGTTCCCATCCCGAACACGGAAGTTAAGCCCTCCAGAGCCGATGGTACTCCGCGGGAAACCGCGTGGGAGAGTAGGTCGCTGCCGGATTCTTTTTGAAAGCCCCTGACGCCG
>NZ_RAWN01000028.1:0-65186 GCF_003668895.1 Corallococcus sp. AB045 | reverse complement strand
CTCCCACCCCGCCCGAGCGGACGTTGTCCGCACATGCACGGACCTCGCCCGCCTGGTTGACCACCATGCGGGAGGCCGTGCTCCAGCTCCAATGCAGAAGGCCCGGCGGGATGCACCCACCGGGCCTTCGCGGTCACTCACGGTCCGGACTCAATGGCCCGGCGTCGCTCGAGCGTTCAGCCTTCGCTGCTCCCGCCGGACGGCTCGGACGAGCCCCCGCCGGACGCCGCGGGAGGAGTGCCGCCACCATTGCCGCCGTTGTGGCCACCGCCGGAACCGCCTCCGCGCTCGCCGCCACGGCCCTCGCCACCGCCGCGACGTTCACGGTCGCCACCCCGGTTGCGGTCACCGCCGCGCTCGCCGCGCTCGGGACGCCGGCCCTCGCGACGGTCGCCGCCGCGCTCGCCTCCGCGTTCCCCGCCACGGCTTTCGCCCCCGCCACGGCTCTCGCCGCCGCCGCGGTTCTCACCGCCGCCGCGGTTCTCACTGCCGCCGCGCTCACGGTCGCGGTCCCGGCCACCGCCACCGCCACGGCGGCCCTGGTCCTGACGGCCGCCGCCGTAGTTGCTCTCCGGGCGGCGCTGCTGCATCGCCAGCTCGCCGTCACCGGAGCCCGGCGACGAGGCCACCTTGTGCTCGGGGCCCGTGGCCGACCGGCCGTAGATGTCGTACTGCTCGCGGTGGTAGTTCTGCTGCGCCTTCACCTGGATGGACTTGTTGTAGCGGTCCATCAGGTGCCGCAGCTCGTTGCGCTCCTCGCCCTGCAGCAGCCGCGCGACCTCCGCGTTGCAGTTGATGACGAGCGTGGAGTCCTTGTAGCCCGGCGCCTCGCGGCGGATCTCCCGGAAGATTTCGTACGCGACCGTGGTGGCCGTCTTCACGAAGCCCTTGCCGTCGCAGTACGGGCAGTCCTCGTGCAGCACGCGGCCAATGGACTCGCGCACGCGCTTGCGCGTCATCTCCACCAGGCCCAGCTCGGAGATGCGCAGCACGTTCGTCTTGGCCTTGTCCCGGCCCAGCGCCTCCTGCAGCGACTTGAAGACCTTGTCGCGGTTCTGCGCCTTCTCCATGTCGATGAAGTCGCAGATGATGATGCCGCCGATGTTGCGCAGCCGGAGCTGGTAGACGATCTCCTTGGCCGCCTCGACGTTGATCTTGGTGATGGTCTCCTCGAGGCTCTTCTTGCCGACGTAGCGTCCCGAGTTGACGTCGATGGCGGTGAGCGCCTCCGCCTGGTCGATGATGAGGTAGCCGCCGCTCTTCAGCCACACCTTGCGCTGGGTGGCGCGCTGCAACTCCTGCTCGATGCCGTAGGCGTCGAAGACGGGCTCGTCCGTCTCGTGCAGCACCACGCGGTCGCGCAGCGCCGGGTCCTGCGCGGTGACGAAGCCCTGGATGCGCTCGTACTCCTCCGCGTCGTCCACGACGAGCTTCTCCACGTCGTGGGCGAACAGGTCGCGCGTGGCGCGCAGGATGAGGTCCAGGTCCGGGTGCAGCAGGCCCGGTCCGCCGCGCTTCTCGTTGCGGCGCACCACCTGGTTCCACACCTCGATGAGGAACCGGATGTCGCTCTCCAGCTTCTCCTGGGGAACGTTCTCCGCCACGGTGCGCACGATGAAGCCCGTGCCGGGCGGCCGCAGCCGGTCCACGATTTCACGCAGCCGGCGGCGCTCCTTCTCGTTGGAGATGCGGCGGCTGATGCCCACGTGGTCCACCGTGGGCATGAACACCAGGTGACGGCCGGGGATGGAGATGTGCGAGGTGAGCCGCGCGCCCTTCGTGCCGATGGGGTCCTTGGAAATCTGGACCACCACCTCCTGGCCCACCTTCAGCAGGTCTTCAATCTTGTCCGTCTTGCGCTGCTTGGGCTTCTCCTTCTCCTCGTCGCGCTTGTCGCGGCGGGGCTGCTCCTGGCGGCGCTTGTCCTTGTCCTTGTCCTTGTCCTTTTCCTTGTCCTTGTCCTTCTCGCGGCCCTCCCGGTTGCGCGGCTCGCGGGCCTCGCGCGCCTCACGCGGCGTGCGGCGCTCGCCGGAGACCTCGGCGGGACGGGCGTCGGCGGCGGGGGAGGGGATGAGCTCGCCCAGGGCGGACGCGTGCGGCGGCGGCTCTGCGGCGCTGCCTTCCGTCGCGGGCTCCACGCCGGACTCGGCGACGGCGACGGCGGCGCTCTCCGCGGGCGTCTCCTGCACCACCGCGGAGGCCTCCACCGGAGGCGTGCCGTTCTCCGTCAGCGGCACCGCCACGGCGGCGGTGGACACCTCGACCGGGGACTCCGACGTGGCGCCTTCAGCCGGGGTCTCCGCGATGACGCCCACGGGCGCCGCGGGCTCGGCAGGCTCGGACGAAGCCTGGGCCTCCACCGGGGCCGGGGCGGCCTCCGGAGCCGGCTTCACGGCCTCGGGCGTCGCCTCCGGGGACGACTCCACGGCCGGGGCGCCCTGGGCCTGGACGTCCAGCGCCAGCGCGCCGTCGTGCGCCAGCACCGGCTCCGGAGAAGCCGCGGGGGCCTCCGTGCCGGCGGGCAGCGCGTGCGTGGCGTCAGGGACGTTGGAGGCCGCGAACTCCACGGCGTCGGCCTCGGATTCGGTGGGGACCTCCGGGGCGTCCTCGTGCTCGCCCTCGGTCAACTCGAACTGCGCGCGGGCGAAGTCCGGGTCGTAGACGACGTCGCTGACATACAGGAAGGCGGCCTTCTCCAACCCGATGTCCACGAAGGCCGCCTGCATGCCCGGGAGCACCCGGACGACACGACCCTTGTAGATGTTTCCGACGACGCCCTTGTCCTTCTTACGCTCGAGGTAGAACTCCGCGATATGGCCGCCCTCGACGAGCGCCACCCGGGTCTCCCGACCCGCGGCATTGATGACGAGCACACTGCTCATGGATGAATCCTGGTAGCGCGCGCGGTAGGGGGGACCTCACCGGACGGGAGGCGGCGAGACGCCACACCTCCGAGCACGCCGCGAGGGGAGAGGCGGCCAGCGGCCCCCCGGCGTGTGGACGCCTTCCGGAATACCCGGAGGGAGAACGCATCACCTGGATGGGGGCCGAGGACATCGCCGCCTGCTCCTCCGAGTTCATGTCGCCCCGCATTGCGACCGGCACCGTGCCGGGCGGGGCTGCTTCTCTTCACGCGCTCGAGGCTTCCTCCACGCCCGTGCCGTCCGCCCCCTCTTCCACACCCGGTCGGTGCCCGTCATGTGGGCCACCTTGGGGGGGTGTCTGGGGGCCCCGGAGCAGCAGGGGCATCCGGAGGAATCCGGAAGCGCAACCCGTCGAAATTCCTGCCTGGGCGTGATGTCCCGCCAACGCGGGGCGTCACACAACCGCCCAGAAACACGGAGAGTTTTCCACGCCCCTCCAGGTGTGTAAAGGCCCGATGCGCCCGTTCATCCACTGTCGGGCAGATGGAAGGCGGGCCTGCCCGGCGGGTCCCCGGGCGCTCGGAAACGGACGTTCAGGCCTGGGCGGGGGCCTGCTTGCGCCCTTCCGGCTTGTCCAGCTTCCCGCGCGGACGGCGCACCAGCCGCAGGCCGGTCCAGGTCTCGTCGATGATGCAGATCTTGTTGTCCACCAGTCCGATGTCGAGCGCCGCCTGGCGCACGAAGTCCTCGGACAGGCGCGTCTTCACGCTTTCGCCGGAGGGCCAGCAGACCCAGATGCCGCCGTTGAGGGTGGTGGCTCGCGACAGCGCGGGCAGCCGCTGCACCAGCTCCGTGGCGTCGGAGGTGAAGAAGAGGATGACGTCCAGCCCCGTCTGGGCCGTGACGAGGAACTCCACCCCGTCCGGCAGCGGGTTGAGCTTCTGCACGAAGCCCCGCGGGGGGTTGATGACGGAAACCTTGGTGCCGGCCCGGATGCCCAGCATGGCCGGCAGGGAAGCCAGCGCGTAGGGCGTCATGATGTGCGCTCCACGGTGAAGGTGCGGAATTCGCCAGAGGCCTGCCCGTCCGTGCGCGCCACGTCCGTGACGCGCGCCATGCGGGGACCCGTGTGACACCAGCGGATGAAGTCTTCCAGAGTGCCGGGCTCGCCTTCCACCATGGCCTCCACGGAGCCGTCGCTCCGGTTGCGAACCCAGCCGGACAGGCCGAGGCGCAGCGCCTCCTGGCGGGCGCTCTCCCGATAAGAGACGCCCTGGACCGTGCCCTGGATGCGCAGGGTCACCCGGCGCTGCGTGCTCATGCCTCTGGCCTCATGCTCTGGCATCCCCTTCTAGCAGCTTCAGGAACGCCTGCTCATCCAGGATTCTTACGCCCAATTCCTGCGCCTTCTTCAGCTTGGTACCCGCGTCCTCGCCAGCGACGACGAAATCGGTCTTGCGCGAGACACTTCCAGAGACCTTACCGCCGCGCCGTTCGATTTCCTCCTTGGCTTGCTCGCGCGCAAGCCGCTCCATGGTGCCGGTGAGCACCACCGTCTTGCCCACGAAGGGGCCGCCCGTGGCGACCGCCGGGGGCGCCGGCTGGACTCCCGCGTCCAGGAGGGCCTGGATGGTGGCCTGGTTCTGGGGCTCCTGGAAGAAGGTGTGGATGACCTGCGCCATCACCGGACCCACGTCCTTCACCCGGCTGATGTCCTCCAGGCTGGCCGTGAAGAGCGACTTCACCTCTGGGAAGGACTCCGCCAGGGCGCGCGCCGTGGAGTCGCCCACGTGGCGGATGCCCAGCGAATACAGGAAGCGGCGCTGGGTGGTGTCCTTGCTGCCCGCGATGGAGGCCAGCAGGTTGTCCGCGCTCTTCTCTCCCATGCGCTCCAGCTTGAGCAGCGAGTCCCGGGTGAGCGCGAACAGGTCCGCGAACGTCTTCACCTGCCCGGACGTGACGAGCTGCATGGCCAGCTTGTCCCCCAGGCCCTCGATGTCCATGGCGATGCGGCTGGCGAAGTGGCGCACCTTCTCCACCAGCTGAGCGGGGCAGGACGCGCCCGTGCAGCGGATGATGGCGCCATCCTCGTCCTTGGCCGCCACCGCGTGGCACACCGGGCAGTGGGTGGGGAAGGTGAAGGGCTGGGAGTCCTCCGGGCGCTTGGACAGCACCACGGAGACGATCTCCGGAATCACGTCACCCGCGCGGCGCACGAAGACGGTGTCGCCCTTGCGCACGTTCTTGCGGCGCAGCTCGTCCTCGTTGTGCAGCGTGGCGCGCGACACCATCACGCCGCCCACCTTCACCGGCTTCAGGTGCGCCACCGGCGTGAGCGCGCCCGTGCGGCCCACCTGGATGCCGATGTCCTCCACCGTGGTGGACTCCTCCTCCGGCGGGAACTTGTAGGCCACCGCCCAGCGCGGACTCTTGGATACCTGGCCCAGGCGGCGGCGCAGGTCCTCGTCGTCCACCTTCACCACCATGCCGTCGACTTCGAAGGGCAGGGCGTGGCGGCCCTTCAGGGACTCGTCGTAGCGCTGGCGCACTCCGTCCGCCCCGTCCGCGTGCTGGTAGCGGTTGATGGGCAGGCCCAGCGTCTTCAGGTACTCCAGCTTCTGCGTGTGTGTCTTGAAGGCGGGCACGCCGTCGCCGGGCACGCACTCATACAGGTAGACGGACAGGGGCCGGGCGGCGGTCTCCCTGGGGTCCAACTGGCGCAGGCTGCCCGCGGCGGCGTTGCGCGGGTTGGCGAAGAGCGACTCGCCCGCCTCTTCGCGCTTCTCGTTGAGCTTGCGGAAGTCCTCCTTGCGGATGAAGACCTCGCCGCGGACCTCCAACCGCTTGGGCACCTTCACGCCGTCCTGGGGGAACAGCTCCAGGGGCAGGCTCTTGATGGTGCGCAGGTTGCCCGTGACGTCCTCGCCCGTGGTGCCGTCGCCGCGCGTGGCGCCCTGCACGAAGCGGCCGTCCTCGAAGCGCAGGGAGATGGCCAGTCCGTCCAGCTTGGGCTCGCACACGTAGCCCACCTGCGACAGGCCCGTCAGCTTGCGGATGCGGTCGTCGAACTCCGTCAGCCCGGCGTCATCGAAGATGTTCGCCAGCGACAGCATCTGCGTGGTGTGCACCACCTGCCCGAAGTCCTCCACCGCCGCGCCGCCCACGCGCTGGGTGGGCGAGTCCGGCGTCACCAGCTGGGGGTACTGCTCCTCCAGCCCCTGGAGCTCACGCATCAGCGTGTCGTATTGGGCATCGCTGATTTCCGGCGCGTCCAGCACGTAGTAGCGGTGGTTGTGGTGGGCCAGCTCCTGACGGAGCGCTCGGGCGCGGGCTTCGGCTTTCGGGAAGGTGTCCACGGCGGGTGTCCTTACCCCAATTCAGGGGCGCGGCCAGTTGCGCACGCCCCGCGTTGGAGGAGGAGCACTCTACCGGCACCACCTGACAGGGCCGCTTCACGCACTCGGGAAGGGGAACCCGGGGACGCGTGTTCACGGCAAGAGAGCGCATCCGTCGCCCCATTAGGCCCGGATTTCAGCTACATAGCGGATTCCCTGTTCGCAATACCCCCACCCTCCAGTGCAACCCCCTGAAAAACGGGACAGAGCCAGGCACGGATGCCTTGACAGCTCTGGAGTCGGTCAATAGTTTCCAGCGCGGTTCCTGGCGCAGGGGTTCCCCCGGCGCCGTCTCTTCCCAACCACAGGCCCACGCGCCCTCCGGTCCGTTCCCAGGACTTGGGTGGTGCTGCCCCCTGGAAGGTGCTTCCGAGCGCCGCGCGGACGGATCGCCGTCCCGCGTACAGCCTGCCCGAGCCTTCGGGCGCTTCCCCCCTACTTCCGTACGCAGACCGTCATGGCCAAAGCCCGTTCCCCCCGAGAGAAGGTAGTCCAGCCGGTGTTCACCGAGGAGAAGCCCCGGCGCAAGCGCGCGGCGGCGAAGGAGGCGGAGAAGCCCGCTCCCCGGACGCGTCGTGCGCCGGCTCGTCGTGAAGAGGCTCCCGCCGAGGAGGCCGAAGCCCCCGAGGTCGTCGCGGAAGCGCCCCGTCCGGTGCTCACTCCCATCTCCCGTCCCGTGCGTGACGACGAGCTCCAGGAGCTGCGCGGCACGGAGGAGGAGACGCCCGCAGAGGAGGCCGCTCCGGCCGCCCCGCAGGAGTCCGCGGAAGGCCCCGCCATCACGGAGGTCGAGCGCGACGGCACCCCGATGCAGGTCATCAAGCTCAATGACCTGAAGCGGATGAAGATCGTCGACCTGGCGAAGATGGCCCACGACACGGGCATCGAGGGCTACCAGGGGCTGAAGAAGCAGGACCTCATCTTCGCGCTCCTGGGCGGCATCGCCGACAAGCGCTTCGAGGTCCACGCGGAAGGCGTGCTGGAGCTGCTCAGCGACGGCTTCGGCTTCCTGCGCAGCGCGGACAGCGACTACCAGCCGTCCCCGGACGACATCTACGTGTCTCCGTCGCAGGTGCGCCGCTTCAACCTGCGGCCCGGCGACACGGTGACGGGCCCCATCCGCCAGCCCCGCGAGGGCGAGCGCTTCTTCGCGCTGCAGAAGGTGGACAAGGTCAACTTCGCGGACCCCATGTCGGACGCGGCGCGCGAGCGCATCCTGTTCGACAACCTCACGCCGCTCTATCCGACGCGCAAGCTCAAGCTGGAGCACGAGTCGTCGGAGATGACCACGCGCATCATCGACATGTTCTGCCCCATCGGTCTGGGCCAGCGCTGTCTCATCGTGGCGCCTCCGAAGGCCGGCAAGACGGTGCTGCTGCAGAACATCGCGCACGCCATCAGCCGCAACCACCCGGACGTCTACCTCATCGTGCTGCTCGTGGACGAGCGCCCGGAGGAAGTGACGGACATGGAGCGCAGCGTGCGCGGCGAGGTGGTGTCCTCCACCTTCGACGAGCCCGCCACGCGCCACGTGCAGGTGGCGGAGATGGTCATCGACAAGGCCAAGCGCCTGGTCGAGCAGAAGTACGACGTCTGCATCCTGCTGGACTCCATCACCCGTCTGGCGCGCGCCTACAACACGGTGGTGCCCGCGTCCGGCAAGATCCTCTCCGGCGGCGTGGACGCCAACGCGCTCCACAAGCCCAAGCGCTTCTTCGGCGCGGCCCGCAACATCGAAGAGGGTGGCAGCCTCACCATCATCGGCACGGCGCTCATCGACACCGGCAGCCGCATGGATGAAGTGATTTTCGAGGAGTTCAAGGGCACGGGTAACTCCGAAATCGTCCTGGACCGGAAGTTGATGGAGAAGCGCATCTTCCCAACGCTCGACATCAACAAATCCGGCACCCGCAAGGAGGAGTTGCTCTTGTCTCAGGCGGACCTGGTGCGCATTACGGCGTTGCGCCAGGTGCTCCACCCGTTCACCCCCATCGACGCGATGGAGTTCGTGCTCAAGCACATGCGTCCGACGGCGGCGAACGCGGAGTTCCTGGGCTCGATGAACCGGTAGTTCCCTTCCGGCCCAAGGAGCCCCCCATGCGTCGTGCCCGCCTCCCTCTTCTTGTCGCCCGCGCTGTCGCGGGCCTCACCCTGGGGCTGTTGGCGGGCTGCGACCTGGGGGTGGAGGACCTGCCCATTGGAGACACCCCACCGGTGCTCTCCAGCCAGGTCTGCTACGACGACTCGGACTGCGTCGCGAACGCGTGCTGTGGTGAGGGCACCGCCATCACCCACCGCGACGTGGGGCCGGACTGCACCGGCGTGCGGTGCGACGGGACGTGTACTCCCAACAGCGTGGACTGCGGCCGGTGCATCCCCACCTGCCGCAACGCGCGCTGCGCCGCCGCCTGCCAGTAGCGGGCGGCCGCACGGCCTGCTTCAGCCGGCCAGCCCGCTGACCACGTCCACTGGCGGATCCCTCAAGGGCAGCGTCACGCGGAAGGTGGTGCCGCCGCCCGGCGTGTCCTCCACGTCGATGCGGCCCTGGTGTGCTTCCACCACCTGACGCGACACCCAGAGCCCCAGGCCCAGGCCGCCGTAGTGGTGCGTGGACACGGCGCGCTCGAAGCGGTCGAAGATGCGCTCGCGGTCCTCCGGTTTGATGCCGATGCCGTGGTCCACCACGGACAGGCGCACGACCTCCCCATCCGGTTGGAGCGTCACGTCCACCGGGCGGCCCCGGCCGAACTTCAGCGCGTTGGCGATCAGGTTGTGCACCACCTGCGAGATGCGGGACGGGTCGAAGGTGCCCATCACCGGACCCTTCACGTCCACGGTGAGCGGCGTGCCGTCACGGCGCGCTTCTTCTTCCGCGAAGCGCGTCACCTCCACCAGCAGGTCACCCAGGTCCACGTCCGTGCGGGTGATCTTCAGCCGGCCGCTGGTGATCTGCGACACGTCCATCAGCACGTCCACGAGCATCGCCAGCCGGCGGATGAAGGACCGCGCCTGCTTCAGGCGCTCCAGCGCCTTGGGCGGAGCGTCCTTGCCCAGGCCGCGCTCCACCAGCTCCAGGTGCAGTTGGAAGGCCGCCAGCGGCGTGCGCAGCTCGTGTGCCGCCACGGAGAGGAAGTCGTCGCGGGCGCGCAGGGCTTCCGTCAGGTTCTCCGCGCGGGCGCGCTCGTTGGCCATCTCCCCGCGCATCCTCGCGAGCTTCAGGTTGGACGCGATGCGCGCGAGCAATTCGCCCGCGGAGAAGGGCTTCACCAGGTAGTCGTCCGCGCCGGACGTCAGGCCCTGCACCGTGGCCTCTTCACCGGCCTTCGCGGACAGCAGCAGGATGGGCAGCTCGCGGGTGGTGGGCGCGGCGCGCAGGGCCCTCAGGAGGCCCATGCCGTCCAGCTTCGGCATCATCACGTCCGACAGCACCAGGTCCGGTGGCCGGACCAGCGCGGCCTCCAGGCCCTTCTCGCCGTCCGTCGCCACCTCCACGTCGTACTCGGCGGACAATACGCGCTGGATGTAGTCGCGCATGTCCCGGTTGTCGTCCACCAGCAGGATGCGCGCGCGCGGCACCGGGGCCAGCGCGTGGCCATCCGCGGACGCCGGGTGCTGGTGGTGTGAGGACTGCGTGCGGTCCTTGGGCTTCGCGCTGCCCCACAGCAGGGCTTCCTCGACGTAGGCCGACGTGGCCTCGCGCGCCGCGGAGCGCGGCCGGGAGGTGGTGCGGATGCGCTCCTGCGGCAGGTGCGCGTGGCCCAGGGGCAGCTCCACGCGGAAGGTGCTGCCTTCGCCCTCGGTGCTGCTCGCGGACACGCTGCCGCCGTGCAGCCGGGCGAACTCCTGCACCAGCGCGAGCCCGATGCCGCTGCCCTCCACCGTGCGCGACGGCGAGCCCGACACGCGGTGGAAGCGCTCGAAGAGGCGGGGCAGCTCGTGCGCGGGGATGCCCGAGCCGGTGTCCTCCACCTCCAGCGACACCCGCTGCCCGTGCTCGCGCAGGCGCAGCGTGACGCTGCCCTGGAGCGTGAACTTGAACGCGTTGGAGACCAGGTTGAGGACGATCTGCTCCCACAGGTCCGGCGCCACGTAGACGGGCTGGGACAGGGGAGGGCAGTCCACCGTGAGCTTGAGGCCCGCGCGCTCCATGGCGGAGCGGAAGCTGGACGCCGCGTCCTTCGTCAGCGCGGCCAGGTCCGTGGGCGCGAAGCGCTCCTCCCGGGGGCCCGCCTCCAGCTTCGACAGGTCCAGCAGCGCGTTCACCAGCTTGAGCAGGCGCCCGGCGTTGCGGTGCACCCGCTCCATCTCCTTGCGGACCTCGTCCGACAGCGGGCCCGCTCGCCCGGCGAGCAGGTCCTCCGTGGGGCCCAGCATCAGCGTCAGCGGCGTGCGGAACTCGTGGCTGACGTTGGCGAAGAACTCCGACTTGAGCCGGTCCAGCTCGCCCAGTTGCTCGTTCGCCACGCGCAGCTGCTGGTTGGCCTCTTGGATCTGCTGGGCGCGCCGGAAGATTTCGCCCTCCATCTCGTCCGCGCGGGCGCGGAGCTCGGCGTGCTGGCGGCTCTGCTCCTCGTCCAGGTGCTTCAGGCGGATGAAGTCGGTGACGTCCTCCACGCGGTGGATGACGTAGCGCACCGAGCCGTCCTCGCCGAACACCGGGGTGTTCAGCGGGCTCCAGTAGCGCAGCTCGAACCCGCTGCCGGCCTCCTCGGGCCGGGGGATGTCGTACTTCTGGACCGCCATCGCGTCCGGGGCGCGCGTCTTCACCGCGCGCTCCAGCGACGCGCGCAGGTTGGTCACCCCGCTGGCCTGCGGGTCCTGCGGGTTGTCCGGGAAGACGTCGAAGATGTGGCGGCCCAGGATGTCCTCGCGCCGCGTCCGCGTGGCGCGCAGGTACGAGTCCGTCACCCCGATGATGACGAACTCCGGCGTCAGCACGAGGTACGGGTTGGGCGCGGCTTCGAACAGGCTCCGGTAGTCCGGGGCCGGTGAGGGGCTGGGGGGCATCACACGTCCTCAGAGGCGGAGGCGTGCCTGGAATTAGTCATTCGCCCCCGGGATGGCCAGGGGGGAAAGTGGGAGCCAGCCCCAGGTTTTCCACCGGTGGACGCTTGGGACCGCCCGCATCCCACCACGGTGGAGAAGTTCAGGCCGCAGGGGCGGCGTCCGTGGCGGCGACCGCCTGCTGGGCCGGAGCGGCCACCAGCGGGGGCGGCTGTGCCTTGAGGCGCGCGTAGTCGAAGCAGGCCACCGCGATGGAGGCCACCGGCACCGCGAACAGCGCGCCCCAGAGGCCGAAGAGCTTCTCTCCCGCGATGAGGGAGAAGGCCACCACCACGGGGTGGATGCGCGCGGCCTCGCCCATGATCTTCGGGTTGAGGAAGTACGCCTCCAGCGCGTGGATGCCGATGATCCACAGCAGGAGCGCGACGCCCTTCTGGAAGCCGTCCGCCAGCGCGATGAGGACGATGGGCACCGAGCTGATGATGGTCCCGAAGATGGGGATGAGGCTGAAGAGCGTGGCGATGGTGGCCAGCAGGAACGCGAACTTCACGCCGAAGAGGAGCAGGCCCAGCAGCGTGAGGCCGCCGTTCACCAGGCAGATGGTGACCTGCCCGCGCACCACGCCGGACAGCGACTTGTCGATGCGGGCCACCAGCGTCTTCGCGTCCGGCAGGAACTCCGCGGGGATGAGCGTGCCGAAGTAGCGGCGGATGGCCTGCGCGTCGATGGAGAAGAACGCGGCGACCATCAGGATGAAGAACAGCATGAAGACGCCGGTCAACACCTCCGTGACGATGCGGCGCGACACGTTGACGATGTCCGCCAGGTTCTCCTTCGCGAGCGACGTCACGCGCGTCACCGCGTCGGTGAGCATCTGCTCCAGGTCCAGCGCCATGCTGAAGCCGCCGGACGCGCCCGCCGCGTCCTCCATGGCCCGGTCCGACAGGGCCACGGGGATGCCGTACGTGTTGAGCCACGCCTCCGCGCGCTGCGCGTGCCCCTGCACGTGCTCCGGCGTGAGCGCGCTGGCGAAGGCGGCCATCTCGCGGCTGATGCGCGCCACCTCGCGGTAGAGCTGCGGCACCAGCGCGACGAAGAAGAGGTACACCGCCAGGAAGAACCCCGCGTAGATGAGCAGGATGGCCACCCAGCGCGGCACGGTGTGGCCGGCCACCTTCAGCCGCGTGATGCGCGCCACCAGCGGCTGCACCAGGTACGCGATGAGCGCCGCGCCCGCGAAGGGCATCACCACCGAGCGCAGGGCGAAGAGCGTCACCGCGATGGCCACCCACAACCCGGCGAGGAGGAGCAGGCGCTTGCGGCGTTCGTCGGGGGCGGTGGCTTCCACGGGCTGCGACATGCACCCGGGCTTAAGGCAGTGGCCTCCCTCCTGACAAGTTCCCGGCGGAAAGCTTCCTGTGGGCCCCGGCTCCTATGCCCCCAAAGGGTCCGGAACCTCTCGGATGAAGGCAGGCGGCCGGCCGGGGGCTCAGGCCTGGGGCAGCCGGGACCGGTCGCCCAGCCGGGGCTCCAGGCGGTCCAGGCACTCGCGCATCAGGGGGCGCTTGATGCGGCCCTGGGTGGCCTCTCCCAGGCCCAGCATCTGTTCGGTGAGCCAGCGGGTGAGGAAGAGCAGGGGGACGCGGTCCTCGGGGGCCAGGCCCCGCTCCAGGTAGCGCTTGTTGCGCACGTAGTCGTCGAAGGCGTCGAACTCGCGGGCCAGGTCCCACTTCGCCAGCCGCAGGGCCTCCGTGTAGACGGCCGGGGCGGGGCGCCGGGTGGCCTCCTGGAACAGCGGGGCGAACTCGCCCAGGGTGGCAGGGTCCAGGTCCTGGACGGGCGGGGGCCAGGACTCCAGGTCCTTGGCGAGCAGCCGCGCCACCTCGTCCAGCAGGTGGTCCACGAGGGCGACGGGCTTGAGGTCGAAGAGGTGGTCCCAGCGCGAGGGCATGTGTCAGGGGCTGGCGGCGGCGGGCAGGGCCACCGGAAGGGGAGGGGGCGGAAGCGCGGCGACGGGTGTGGCCACGGGGCCGTCAACATAGCCCAGGGCCAGCTCGCGTTGGATGATCTCCCACACGGCCCGGCGCGTGAGCAGCTCGCCGTGGGGTACGCCGGACAGCTCCACGTTGAAGACGTTGGGCTGGCCGTCCACGTCCAGCACGGAGGAGGGGAACTTCGCGATGACGTCGTCGCGCGAGTAGATGGACGTGAGCCGCACGTGGCGCGGGAAGGCGCCCACGCCCAGGTCCTTGATGAAGCGCGACTTCGGGGTGAGCTGCCACATGCTGCGGCTGAACCAGCCCAGCGTCGCGCAGCCCAGGTAGGCCATGCGTGTGCCCCGGTGCGGCGTGCCCAGGGTGATGAGGCTCTTCACGCGCGTGTCCCCGCCCAGCCGCTTCACGTAGTACGTGCCGATGAGGCCGCCCTTGGAGTGCCCGATGATGGTGAGCGGCCCCATGCCCGGGTGGCGCTCGTAGAGCCGGTCCACCTTGCCCTGGACCTTGCGCGCCAGCTCGTCGATGCGGTGCGTGTTGAAGCGGTCCATGGTGCCACCCAGGTGGATGGACCAGACGCAGTAGCCCTCGCGGCGCAGGCGGTGCTCCAGCACCTCCAGGACGCGGCGCGTGCTGAAGAAGCCGTGCAACAGGAGCACCGGCTTCTGGCAGTGCTTGAAGTCCGTGCGACGCACGACCTGGTTGCCGCGTGGATCCAGATCCACGTAGCTGGCCAGGTACTTCAGCTGGCACTTGAGCTTCCGGTACTGCAGCACGAACGGATTCATCCCCAGCCCCCGCCCTCCTGGACGGTGCGTGGACCGCCGTCCTGGAACACGGAGCAAAGCTAGGTCGCGCGCCAACTCGCGGCCCGAACCCGGACGGTCCGGTCAGGTGAAGTGTTCGAGGAAGTTCATCAGCACCCGGTGCGCGTGCGGCGTCGGGGTGATGCCGGACAACAGCCGGGGGACGTACTCGCCCTCGGGGATGCCCTTCTCCCGCGCCAGCGACTCCAGCTTGTCCTCGCGGGCGAGGATGACCGCGCGCATGGCGTCCGTGGGCATCTCCGGGTGGAACTGCACGCCGCGCACGTTGTTCCGGAAGGCGAGCGCCTGGTTCGCGGTGTTGGCGTTGCCCGCGAGCACCGTGGCGCCTTCCGGCAGGCGCGAGACGATGTCCTCGTGGGTCTGCTGCACGGTGAAGCGCTCCGGCAGGCCGCTGAACAGCGGATCCGCGCGGCCTTCGGGTGAGAGCGCCACCTCCACGGTGCCCGTCTCGCGGCCGTTGGGGTTGCGCGACACCTTGCCGCCGTAGGCTTCCGCGAGCAGTTGTTGACCAAAGCACACGCCGAGCACGGGGATGCCCTGCTCGCCCGCCTCCACCATGAAGGCGCCCGCGCGCTCCATCCACGGCTCGCGCTGCGTCACCGACAGGGGCGAGCCCGTCATCATCACCGCGTCGTAGCCCTTCGCGTCCTTCGGCAGGGGCGCGCCCTTGTGCACGGGAAGGACGTCGAAACGCTGACCGGACAGTCCAATGGTTTGCAGAAACCACCGCTCATAGTCGCCCACGGAGAGCTGGACGGAGGTCGCCGCGTCGCCGGCTTTCAGCAGGAGGACGTTCTTCATGGGGGCAGGTTGCCGCGTCATGTCCCCATTCCTACCGTGTCCAGCCGTCCGTGTCCGGTGCCCGCCACTTCCAGGTCGCTCGCGCGCCGTGCTCACCCGAGGCCTCGCCATGACCGACGCTCGTTCGCTCACTCCCAAGCTCCCTGTCCTCAAGCTGCACATCGACGGGCAGCAGGTGGACCCCATCGAAGGGGGCACCTTCGCGGTGGTGAATCCCGCCACCGGACAGAAGATCGCGGACGTTCCCGCGGGCACCGCCGCGGACGTGGACCGCGCGGTGAAGGCCGCGCGCCGCGCCTTCGAATCCGGGCCGTGGGGGAAGATGACCGGCCGCGAGCGCGGCAAGCTCATCCGCAAGCTGGCGGACCTGCTCTATGAGCGCCGCGAGGAGTTCGCGCTCGTCGAATCGCTGAACAACGGCAAGACCTTCAAGGACGCCATCCGGGGTGACGTGGCGCCGGCCGCCGCGACGCTCGCGAACTTCGCGGACATGGCCAGCACCATCACGGGCGAGGTGCTGCCCGTGGACGGCCCCTTCCACACCTACGCGCTCAAGGAGCCGGTGGGCGTGGTGGGCGCCATCGTGCCGT
Source organism: Corallococcus sp. AB045 (assembly GCF_003668895.1). NCBI lineage: Bacteria > Pseudomonadati > Myxococcota > Myxococcia > Myxococcales > Myxococcaceae > Corallococcus > Corallococcus sp. AB045. The sequence goes on along the minus strand of NZ_RAWN01000028.1, from coordinate 49,711 downwards.
GGAACTACCCCACGTGCATGCTGGGCTGGAAGCTGGGGCCCGCGCTGGCCGCAGGCTGCACGGTGGTGGTGAAGCCATCCGAGTACACGCCGCTCACCGCGCTGAAGCTGGGCGCGCTGGCGCTGGAGGCGGGCTTCCCGCCCGGCGTCATCAACGTCATCACCGGACTGGGCGACCCCGCGGGCGAGGCGATTGCCCGGCACCCGGACGTGGACAAGATTTCGTTCACCGGCTCCGGCCGCACCGCGCGCCGGCTGCTCCAGGCGTCCGCCGCGAGCAACCTGAAGAAGCTGACGCTGGAGCTGGGCGGCAAGAGCCCGCAGATCATCTTCCCGGACGCGGACTTCGACCGCGCGGTGGACGCGTGCTTCTGGGGCATCTTCGGCAACAAGGGTGAGACCTGCAACGCGGGCAGCCGCGTGCTGGTGCACCAGGACGCCTACGAGTCCTTCGTCGCGAAGCTCGCGGAGAAGGCGCGCACGATGAAGGTGGGCGACCCGCTGGACGCGACCACGGAGATGGGCGCGCTGGTGAGCCAGAAGCAGATGGACGTGGTGCTGGGCTACATCGAGAGCGGCAAGCAGCAGGGCGCGAAGCTGCTCGCGGGCGGTGGCCGCGACACGGAGGGCTTCAAGGCGAAGGGCTGCTTCGTGAAGCCCACCATCTTCGGCGACGTGAAGCCGGACATGAAGATCGCCCAGGAGGAGATTTTCGGCCCGGTGCTCAGCTGCCTGCGCTTCCGCGACGACGCGGAGGCCATCGCGATGGCGAACAGCACGCAGTACGGCCTGGCCGCGTCCATCTGGACGGGTGACGTGGCCAAGGCCCACGCGCTGGCGAAGCAGGTGAAGAGCGGCGTGGTGTGGATCAACTGCTTCAACGAGTTCGACGACGCGGCGCCCTTCGGTGGCTACAAGGAATCCGGTTGGGGCAAGGACCTGGGCCACCACGCGCTGGATGGCTATCTCCAGACGAAGGCCGTGTGGACGAAGTTGCCGTCTCCGTGACGCACCCCGCGCGCTCCATTCCATTCCACCGCTTCACCGCCGCATGACGAAGAAAAGGAAGGTCCGCATGGCGTCGCGTCCCAAGGCCAAGGTGCTCACCCATCCGGCGATGGCCCGCCGGGCCCGAGGGAAGGAGCGCAGCGAGGGAGGGCCGCGAGCGGTGCCCGGACAGCAGGGGGACATGGACTCCCTGCGCCGGTGGATGGACGAGAAGGGCGTCCGCAAGGTGAAGCTGGGCGCCATCGACGTGGATGGCGTCTTCCGCGGCAAGTACGTCTCGCTGGAGAAGTTCTACAGCGCGGCGAAGAGCAACATGGGCTTCTGCGACGTCGTCTTCGGCTGGGACCTGGGCGACGAGCTGTTGGACAACACGAAGGTGACGGGCTGGCACACGGGCTACCCGGACACGCCCGCGAAGGTGGACCTGTCCACGGCGCGCATCATCCCGTGGGAGCCGGACACCGCGGCGTTCCTGTTGGACTTCGTGAACCCGGATGGCACGCCCTTCGAGGCGAGCCCTCGCCAGCTGCTCCAGAAGATGGGTCAGCGCGCGCGCAAGCTGGGCTTCCTGCCCAAGTTCGGCGCGGAGTACGAGTTCTTCCTCTTCAAGGAGGGCCCCCAGAGCCTGCATGAGAAGGGCTTCAAGAACCTCACGCCGCTGACGCCGGGCATGTTCGGCTACTCGTGGCTGCGCACGTCGATGAACGCGCCGCTGGTGCACGCGCTCATCGACGGGTGCAACGCGTACGGGCTCAACATCGAGGGCTTCCACACGGAGACGGGCCCTGGCGTCTTCGAGGCCGCCATCCGCTACGACACGCTGGAGCTGGCGGCGGACCGCGCGGCGCTCTTCAAGACGGTGGTGAAGGAGATCTGCGCGAAGCACGGTGTGTCCGCGTGCTTCATGGCGAAGGTGGATCCGAAGCTGCCGGGCTGCTCCGGCCACGTGCACCAGTCGCTGTGGAACCTGAAGGAGGAGGAGAACCTCTTCCACGACCCGTCGCAGAAGCACGGGATGAGCAAGCTGATGCGGCACTACATCGGCGGGCAGGTGGCGCTGATGCCGGAGCTGACGGCGCTCTACTGGCCCACCATCAACAGCTACAAGCGCAGCGTGGAGAACACCTGGGCGCCCACCACCGCGACGTGGGGCCTGGAGAACCGCACCTGCGCCATCCGCGTCATCGGAGACAGCGGCAAGTCCATGCGCATCGAGTACCGCCAGCTGGGCGCGGACATGAACGCGTACATCGGCATGGCGGTGAGCCTGGCCGCGGGCCTGTGGGGCATCGAGAACGAAATCGAGCCGCCCGCGCCCGTGCTGTCCAACGCCTACGAGGCGAAGAACACGAAGCCGCTGCCCCGCACCCTGAAGGACGCGGTGGCCCTCTTGAAGAACAGCGAGCGCGCCCGCGAAATCCTGGGCGAGGGCTTCGTGGACCATTTCGTGCGCACCCGCGAGTGGGAGGTGCGCCAGTACGAGCGGGCGGTCACCTCCTGGGAGCTGGAGCGCTACCTGGAGCTCATCTGAAGGAGGACCTTCCATGAAACCTTTCGACATTCCCTCGGAGCCTCGCGTCACGGAGATGGCGTGGCCCACGCGCATCGTGTTCGGCGCGGGCGCGCTCCAGAAGCTGCCCGCGCACGCGGCGCGGTTGAACATGAAGCGCCCGCTGCTGGTGACGGACGCGGGCGTGGTGAAGGCGGGCCTCGCCGCGCGCGTCGCGGACGTGCTCAAGGGCGCGGGGATGGACTGCGCGGTGTTCGACCGCGTGGAGCCCAACCCCACGGAGCGCGACGTGTTCGCGGGCCTGGAGGCGTACCGCGCGCACAAGGCGGACGGCATCGTCGCCCTGGGCGGTGGCAGCGCGCTGGACGCGGGCAAGCTGGTGCAACTGCTCACCACGCACGAGCCGCCGCTCAGCCGCTACGACGACGCGAAGGGCGGCGGCCAGTACGTGCGCGACGACCTGCCTCCGCTCATCGCCATTCCCACGACGGCGGGCACGGGCTCTGAAGTCGGGCGCTCGGGCGTGGTGACGCTGGCGGACACGGGCCGCAAGACGGTCATCTTCAGCCCGCACCTGCTGCCGAAGGCGGCCGTCATCGACCCGGAGCTGACGCTTGGTCTGCCCCCGTCCGTTACCGCGGCCACGGGCATGGACGCGCTCACCCACTGCATCGAGGCGTATGTCGCCAATGGCTTCCATCCGCTCGCGGACGCGGTGGCCATCGACGGGGTGATGCGCGTGGGGCGCTCGCTGGTGACGGCGGTGAAGGAGGGCCGCGACCTGGCGGCTCGCACGGACATGATGGTGGCCGCGATGGAGGGCGCGATGGCCTTCCAGAAGGGCCTGGGTGCGAGCCACGCGCTGGCGCACGCGCTCACGCCCATCTCCAACGTGCCGCACGGCCTGGCGAACGCCATCGTCCTGCCCGCGGTGATGGAGTTCAACCGCGCGGCCTGCACGGCGCGGCTGGCGCGCATCGCCACAGCGCTGGGGGACACGTCCAACGCGCGTGAGGAGGTGCTCGCGGCCAACGCCATCGACCGCGTGCGCAAGCTGGCGGCGTCCGTGGGGATTCCGACGCGGCTGCGCGAAGCGGGCGTGCAGGAGAAGGACCTGGAGCACATCGCGCAGAAGGCCTTCCAGGACGCGTCCCACCAGGGGAATCCGCGCGCCGTGACAGAGGCGGACCTGCTGGCCATGGCCCGCGAGGCGTACTGAGAAGCGGCTTCACTCCGGCTTGATTTCAGAGTGTTTCAGCGGGGCCTCTTCCGAGGGAAACGGGAGGGGCCCCGTGCCTTTGGAGCGCTTGAATCAAGCGGTGCCTCCTCCGTCAGAAGGTTCAGAACGCAGCACAACGCGGCTCACGGAGGCAGGTCATGAAGGCGATGCTCAAGAAGATGGTGGTGGCTGTGGCGCTGGTCGCGAGTTCCCCGGTGATGGCGGCGGACTTCCACGGCGCCTCCCCCCTCGTGAGCCGTCAGGACCAGTCCCGCATGGAGCGCGAGCGGCACGAGCGGGAGCGGCTGTCGCGCCTGGAGCGGGAACGGCAGGAGCGGGCGCGGATGGAGCGCGAGCGTCAGGCCCGGCTGGAGCGCGAGCGCAAGGAGCGGGCGCGGATGGAGCGTGAGCGTCAGGCCCGGCTGGAGCGCGAGCGGTTCGAGCGGGAGCGCCAGGCCCGGATCGAGCGGGAGCGCAAGGAGCGGGAGCGGTTGGCTCGGATGGAGCGGGAACGGCAGGAGCGGGAGCGGCTGGCGCGGCGCGACTCGCACTACCGGGGCGGCTGGGTGAACTAGGCGGCCACGGTGGTGTCACAGCCTGAAGCAGCACGGAGGCCCGGGGGCGGAGATCCACCCTCGGGCTTCTTCGCGTCTGGAGGTCAGCGGGCGCCAGAGTCCACGGACAGCGTGTGGGCTCCCGCATCCGGAGCCGTGCTGCCGGCGTCCGCGACGCCGCCTGTTTCCGGCGTGAACTCCAGCGTGTCCATGAAGAGGCGCCCCGGCAGCCGCATGTCCATGGCGGTGATGCGCTCGCGATCGCGCAGCTCGTAGAGCTGCCTCGCCACCCAGCCGGTCGGCACCGGTTCGTCGGAGAAGAAGACGTAGACGCGCACCTTCCCCTCCTTCACCGGCACGCGGAAGCTGGTGTTGGCGACGGGACGGCCGGGGTCGCAGCGGATGGAGCGGTTCTCTCGCGTGAGCGTGAGCTGCCGGATGACGCCCTTCTCGGACGTCGTGAAGAGCATGCAGTAGGGCAGCTGTCCCTCGACGGGGATGATCTCCATCGTCGCCGGGCCCGTGCGCTTCACCAGCGCACGCGTCACCTTCGCGGGCTTCGCGTCGTCGCAGCGCACGGAGCCCGCGCCCAACGCCATCATCGTCAACAAGCCCGTCCAGCGCGTCACGTGTTCTTCCCTGGGAAGGAGGGATACCGACCGCGAGCCTACCCTCCTGTCCGCGTGCGAAGCGGCTTCACTCCGGTTTGATTTCAGAGTGTTTCAACAGGGCCATCTTCCGATGGCGCGGTTGAATCAAGCAGGGCCTCCCCCGTCAGTAGGTTCAGAACGCAGCAACAACGCGGCTCACGGAGGCAGGTCATGAAGGCGATGCTCAAGAAGATGGTGGTGGCTGTGGCGCTCGTCGCGAGCTCCCCGGTGATGGCGGCGGACTTCCACGCCGCCACCCCCCTCGTGAGCCGCCAGGACCAGGCCCGCATGGAGCGCGAGCGTCAGGAGCGCGAGCGTCAGGCGCGGCTGGAGCGCGAACGGCAGGAGCGCGAGCGGCAGGCGCGCCTGGAACGGGAACGGCAGGAGCGGGAACGGCAGGCCCGGCTGGAGCGCGAACGGCAGCAGCGGGAACGGCAGGCCCGACTGGAGCGCGAGCGTCAGGAACGCGAGCGGCAGGCGCGGCTGGAGCGCGAACGGCAGCAGCGGGAGCGCCTGGCCCGGCTGGAACGCAGCCGCTACAGCGGTGGCTGGCTGAACTAGGCGGCCACGGTGTCTCAGCTTGAAGCAGCACGGAGGCCCGGGGGCGGATTTCCACCCTCGGGCCTCTTCGCGTCTGGAGGTCAGTTGGCCAGCGGCTCCACGGTCAGGGCGGGAGTGCCGGCGTCCGAGGCCGTGCCTCCGTCGGAGGTCACCACGCCGCCCGCGCCCACGATGCCGCCCGTCTGCTCCGGCTCGCCTGTTTCCGGCGTGAACTCCAGCGTCTCCACGAAGATGCGCCCCGGCAGCCGCAGGTCCATGGCGGTGACGCGCTCGCGGTCGCGCAAGTCGTAGAGCTGCTGCGCCACGGAGCCCGCCGGCACGCGCTCGTCGGAGAAGAAGACGTAGATGCGCACCTTCCCCTCCTGCACCGGCACGCGGAAGCTGGTGTTGGCGACGGGGCGGCCCGGGTCGCAGCGGATGGAGCGGTTCTCTCGCGTGAGCGTGAGCTGCCGGATGACGCCCTTCTCGGACATCGTGAAGAGCATGCAGTAGGGCAGCTGTCCCTCGACGGGGATGATCTCCATCGTCGCGGGGCCCGTCCGCTTCACCTGCGCGCGCGTCACCTTCGCGGGTGGCTTCGCGTCGTCGCAACCCACGACGCCCGCACCCAGCACCATCACCGTCAACAAGCCCGTCCAGCGCGTCATGTGTTCCTCCTCGGGAAGGTGGAATGGCCGACACCGCCAGCCTACCTTGGCCTCACGCCTTCCCGTCCTGTCCGCTTTTCTTGGTCGCCCGCGAGGCCGCCGAGTGCACGGTCGTGCACATGGCTTCCTGCGTCATCCAGGCCGGGACCTACTCCGGGCGTTGGTAGACGATGACCTGCGGCGTTTCGTCCAGGTACAGCCCGGTGACGGGCGTGCGCGTGCCGAAGGCCTGCCACGTGAGGAACTCGTGCTCGCGGAACTCCTGGTGGTACTGGTACGCGACGATGTCCGCGTCGAACGGGCTGTTCACCGCCCGCACGTCCGGCCGCAGCATGCCGTTGCGCTGATAGTCGCGGAACGAGAAGCCGTTGACCTCGTGCAGGTAGATGCGCGCGCCCGGCTTCGCGTGTTCGTTGATCCACGGCAGCACGCCGGTGACGTGGCTGGACCAGAACTGCCGCTGCATCCCCATCGTCGCCGCGCCCGGCAGCCCACCCGCCAGCTCCGAGTACGCCGCCGTGCCGTACGGGAACACCCGCACCAGCCCCAGCAGCGCGGGCGCCATGAGCAGCGCGAACACCGGCACCGTCACCACCAGCGGTGACACCGAAGGCCGCCGCGCCTTCAGCACCTCCCACAGCGCGAAGCACCCGCGCGCCACCGCGGCGCCCGCGAGGATGCCCAGGAAGGGCATGGACGGGAACCAGTGCTTCACGCCGCCGAAGTGCGGCACCTGCGGGTGGCTGATGATGAGGATGGACGTCACCGCGTTGACGCCCACCAGCGCCTCCGCCGCGGTGGGCATCCGCACCCATTCGCGCGTGCGCTCACTCAAGCCGAGCAGCGCGCGGCCCACGAGCACCACGAAGCCCGTCACCATGGGCGCGAAGAGGCTGGTGGGCACCGTCAGCGCCGTCTTCACCAACACGTAGCTGAGAGGGAAGGGCGGCCCGCGCATCAGCGTGCCCAGGTAGAACCAGGCGTAGTGGTTGTGCGTCGCGTGGAAGGCCAGGTACCACGCGGTGCGGTCCACCGGCGCGTGCCACAGGTAGGGCCAGTGCAGGTAGAAGAGGACCGGGCCCAGCACCGCCATGGCCGCCAGCGGCACCAGCGCCCGCGTCACCGGCAGGCTCACCCGCCCGAGGTCGCGCAGCAGCACCACGCTGCCCACCGCGAGCCCCACGAAGAACAGCGTGTGCGGGCTCAGGAGCAGGAACTTCTTCTGGAACCCGGCGGGCCCGCCCAGGAACACCACCAGCAGGCCGTACAGCACCGCCACCGCCGCGAACAGGCCCACGAAGCGGGCCAGCCGCACGCGAGCCTCCGGAGCGCCCTCGCTCGCCTGCCACGCGCGCCACAGCGCGAACGGCGACAGCACGAACGGCAGGAAGAGGGCGTTGTGCTTCGTGGCGATGGCCAGTCCGAACGCCACGCCGCACGCGATGCCCCAGCGGGTGCTCTCCAGCGCGCGCCAGAAGCAGTACACGACGAGCAGCCACATCGCGGCCACCGGCATGTCGAAGCACGCCAGCTCCGCGTTGAAGTACTGGCGCGGCACCAGCAGGAAGGAGAGGGCGGCGAACCACCCCGCGGTGCGGCCGTACAGCGCGCTGCCCAAAAGGAAGCACAGCGCGGGCACCAGCGCCGCCATCGCGAACGCGGGCAGCCGGTAGGCCGTCGCGTCGCGCATCACGCCCAGCGTGTCGTGGAAGAGCAGGTGGCTCAACCCGAACAGCGTCTTCATCAGCGCCGGGTGCTCGTGGTTGTAGTCCCACAACCGCACGATGGCGCTGTCCGTGAACGCCTGCGCGGGCGAGTGCAGCAGCAGCCGGAACCACTGCGAATAGCCCTCCGCCGCGGCGAAGTAGACGCTCTCGTCGCGCGTGAAGCCCACGGCGGCTTCCGTGCTCCACAGCGCCGCGAACGCCAGCACCCACAGCGCCAGGGCCGTGAACTTCTCCTCGCGCGTCGCGGGGCGTCCCGTCATCTGGAACGTCGCCGGAGCCGTCATGGCTTCACCCCCACCGCGGGCTCCAGCGCCATCACGTCCAGGCACACCTGCCGCGACTCCGCGTTGTCCGCCTGCACCCAGACCTTCACCGTGCGCGGCGGTCCGGGCGGCAGCACCACCTCCGCCTTCTGCACGCCCTCGCGGCCCGGGGGAATGGGCACGTCCAGGAGCCGCTCGCCCGTGGCCGCGTCATCCACGCCCAGGTACGAGGTGGACAGGCGCGGGTCCTTGGAGTGCGCGAACTCGAAGATGATGCCGCCCTCCAGCCGCAGGCCCATGCCGGAAGGAACGTTGGAGAACTCGGCCACCAGCCGCTGCGGCCCTCCCGGCGCGTGCATCCACAGGCAGCGCCGGGGTTCGTAGAGGATCTCGTGCCACTCCGGCGCCACGTACAGGTGCGGTGGGCCGGGGCAGCGGTGCACCTTGCCGTCGAAGGGGCAGTCCCGGCGCGAGCCGTCCGGCTGCTCCAGGTACACGCGCGCCGCGCTCGCGGACTCGCTCGCCACCCAGTGGCGCGGGCGGTAGCGGCCGTTTTCGTAGAGGCGCAGCGACAGCGGGCCCTGGCGCGACTCGGGGCCCAGCGCCTTGCGGCCGGGTTGGAAGGCCGCGTCGAATGCGCCCACGTCGGAGCGGGGCAGCTCCGGCTGGCCCAGCACCCAGATGCGCGGGTGCGCGCTCAAATCCGCGCCGTCCGACTCCAGCCACCCGTACACGGGCACGGAAGGAGGCACGAAGAGGCGGGCGCGCTCGGTCCACCAGGGGAACAGCAGCACCGCGTCCCCGGGGCGCGCGTCGCGGGCCAGCACGTCCGCCACGGCGCGCTCGTCCGCGTCCGTGGGCAGCCGGCCCGGAAGCCTCAGCTGGAAGGCGAGGCACCCGAGCGCGACGAGCAACAAAGCCCCCAGCTCCACCAGGGGCAGGGCGCGCAGGACCTTAGGACTTGGCAAGACGGATCTTCTGCTCGCTCTTTTCGCGGCAGAAGGTGCAGAAGATGTGGTCGCCCTGATTGAAGGACGGCGTCCAGGGCGGGTACATCGAGCAGCGCGGATCCAGGCAGTGGTGCAGCTCCCAGAGCGTGCCCAGCTGGTGCAGCGCGTGGCGCGCGATGGGCTTGAAGTCCTTCTCCAGGTCCTTGAACGGCGCGATGGAGAGGATTGCCCGGTCCTTGCCGTACCTGGCGAAGCCCGACGTGGGCGCCTTGCCGCTGGGCAGGTCGCGGTCCTTCAGCTTGCGCGAGGTGAGCAGCAGCACCTTGTCGTCCTTGTAGGCCCGGATGCCCGTCACCTCATTGAGCAGCTTCTCCGCGTCCAGGGGCTCGGACATGCCCGCGGGGACTTCCGCGGAGCCGCTGTGCTCGCTGCCCACGCCGAAGGCCGTGTAGAGCGTGCGGTTGAACTTGGCGAGCTGCTTGTCGTCGAAGGGGTCCAGCGTCACGACGCGAATCACGGGGCGTCACCTCGGCGGGAAGGCCCTCGCGGTGCCGGGCGCGCGCTTGCGGCGCGACGCGGGCGGCCGGAGGGCCGTGGGGTTCACTCGTCCTCGGGCGGCTTCGCCTTGGGAGGACGGCCACGCTTCTTCGGCGCGGCGGGCTCCGCGGGTGCGGCGCCCTCGGGTGGCTTGGCCTTGGGCGGACGGCCGCGCTTCTTCGGCGCGGCGGGCTCCGCGCCCTCCGCCACCTCGGGCTTCGGCTTGGGCGGACGGCCGCGCTTCTTCGGGGCGGCGGGCTCTTCGCCTTCGGCCGGCTTGGCCTTGGGCGGACGGCCGCGCTTCTTGGGAGCGTCCTCGCCCCCCTCCTCGCCGCCTTCCTTCTCGCCGCCTTCTTCCTCGGAGGACTCCTCTTCGGACTCGGACTGCGGCTCCTCGTCCGAGGGCAGGTCCAGCTCTCCGCCCTCCAGACCCATGAGGTCGCCGTCCAGGTCCATGTCGTCCTCGTCGCCACCGGGCCGCGCGAACTCCGCGGCGGTGCGCTTGGGACGCTCCTTCCCGGGCGGGAAGAGGACGATGTCGATGGAGTCCTCGGCGTTGGCCTCGGCGGTGCCCAGCGCGGCGGCGACCTCCGAGACCAGCAGGTGCCGGGCGTTGTCGTAGAGCTCGCGCTCCTTGGTGGGCAGCGGCCGCAGCTCACTGAGGACCTGGAGTCCCTTGACGACCTCCGCCAGCCCCAGGATGCCGCCCTGGGTCATGCGGTCCAGGTTGGTGCGCGCGCGTTGCTTCCAATCCAGGTCGGCCTTGTCACTGTCCGAGCGGAGGAACGCGTAGATCTCCTCCACGTCGGCGGGACTGGCCACCTTGCGCACGCCGATGGAGAGGATCTTCCCCTGTGGCACCATCACGACCGCGCCGTCTTCCTCCCGGCGCATGGTGACGAAGGTGAGGCTCTGGCCCGCCACCTCCTTCACGTCGATGGCGGCAACGCGGCAGACCCCCTGGTTGGGGTAGACGACCCGGTCTCCAACCTGGAGCTGGAGTGCAGCGGACCCTTCTGGCATGGCCCCCTCGTGGGCGGGTGGGATGAGCACCGAAGCGAGCGCCGGTCGTAGCACCGAGCCTCGCCGGATGCCACGAGATTACCGGGGAAGCATTGTCATCCGGTTGGCACTGCGCTGCGCTTCCAACAGCTTGGCCATGATCTCGTGAGCCTGCGAGTCCAGGACAGCGTCGATCTGGGCGTCGGTCGGCCCCTCGTCCGCCGTGCTTCCGGGCCGTGCGTCCACGCGGGTGGAAAGTCCCACCGTCGCCATCACCGCGATCCCCAGGGCCAGCACCGCCAGCAGCTTCTTCATGAGCGTCCTCCGTGGCGGCCCAGGGTAGGGGCGGCGCCCGGATGATCAATTTTTCGGCTACAGGCTGGCGGTGTCCTGTAGCGGCCCGTCGCGCGCGCTACTGGTGCAGCGGCGCCACCGGCGTCACCTCCAGCGTGAGGCCGCCGGAGTTGTCGTGGACGTCGTCATCCGGGAACGCGAGCCGCAGCCAGCTCGCGCCGCGCATCACCGTGGGCTGATTGACCTCCAGCACCTCCAGCGTGCCCGGGGCCACGGCCGGGGACGGCCCCGCGCCGTGCAGCGCGAGCACGCCGTTCACCTCGCCGCCGCCGAAGCCGCGCGTGCGCGCCGGTTCCCCGGCCGAACGCACCACGACGCGGTAGGTGGTGGACGGATCCAGCTCCCGGAGCGTGAAGCCGTCGTGGGGGGACAGCGAGACGGCGTGCCGGCGCGCGTCCAGGAGCAGGGTGGTGATGGCGCCGCTCGCCTGTTCGCGCACGTGCACCTGGAGCGCGCCGCGGTTGTCGTCGGGCCGGTCGTCCCAGAGGAACACGTAGAGGACGGAGGCGTCGCGCACCAGCACCTCGTCGGCGCCCACCAGGCCGAAGCTGTCGCGCGCGGCCAGCGCCGTGCCGCCCTCCAGGAAGTACACGGCCTGGGCCACCGGCAGCGGGCCGCCCACCGACACGCGGCCCTCCACGCGCAGGCCGTAGGTGCGGGACGGATCCAACCGCATGCGCGCCGCCTGGGACGGGGGCACACGCAGGGCATGCGCGACCGCGCTGAGCGCGAACGGGCCTCCAGAGGAATAGCGGGCAATGGACGCGGGCGTGTTGTCCGGCCCCGTGCGGGGCAGGGCGCGCGCCGCGACCGCTTGCTTCGGCGCGAGCCGCGCATGGACCGCCAGCGTGGTGCCGCGCTCGGCGTGCACGCGCTGGCTGAAGGGCACCATGCCCGGCAGCAGCACCTCCAGCACGTGGTCGCGGTCCGACGGAAGCTGGGTGATGAGCGTGGGCGTCGTCTCCGCCAGCGTCCGGCCGTCCACGCGGATGGTGGCGCCCGGGGGCGAGGAGCTGAGCTCCACCGCGAACGTGTTGGAGCCGCCCATGACCAGGCCCAGCCACGTGGCCACGAGCGCCGCCACCACCACCGGCGCGCCGCGCACCGCCCAGCCGCGCAGGGAGCGGTGCCACGCGGGCGGCGGCTCCGGCGGCATCGCCTGCGGGGGCAGGGGCTGCGTCGTCAAATCGCCTCGGGGCTCCCCCCCGGGCTCGGAGACGTGGCGGGGCACCTCCGGGGGCGTGGCGATGGGCGGCGGTTCGGCGATGCCGCTCCAGCGGCCCACCCGTGCGACGAACTCGCGCGGCAGCTGTACCGGGCGGCCGGCCTCCACGAGCTCCGGCTCGAAGAGGTAGCCCATGAAGTGGCCCAGGTCGCTGGCGGACACGTCCGGCGCGGTGACGTGGAGCTGGCGCGCCAGCGCCTCCGCGAAGGCCTGCGCGGTGGGGTAGCGCTGCTCCGGGCTCGTGGCCATCGCGGTGAGCAGGATGCGCTCCAGCGCGGCCGGGATGTTCGGCACCCACTCGCGCGGGCGGGGGAAGTCGCCCTGGGAAATCTTGCGCAGCACGTCCTGGAGCGAGCCCTCGAAGGGGCGCCGTCCGCAGAGCATCTCGTAGAGGACCGTGCCCGCGGCGAACACGTCCGTGCGCGCGTCCAGCGCCTCGCCGCGCGCCTGCTCCGGCGCGAAGTAGACGTACTTGCCCTTCGCGGGGTCCACCTTCGTGTCGGAGCGCCCGGCGAGCCGCGCCCGCGCGATGCCGAAGTCCACCAGCTTCACCTGCCCCTCGAAGGAGAGGAGCACGTTCTGCGGGCTCACGTCCCGGTGGACGATGTGCAGCGGGCGGCCGTTGTCATCCAGCCGCGTGTGCGCGTACGCCAGCCCCCGGAGCATGTCGATGGCCACCAGCACCGCCAGGGGCGGCGGCAGCGCGGGCAGCCCCTTCTCCCGCGCGCGGCGCAGCACGTGCGAGAGCGGATGGCCGTCCACCCACTCCATCGCGAGGAAGTACTCGCCCTCCACCTCCCCGAAGTCGAAGATCTGCGCGATGTTGCCGTGCGACAGCCCCAGCGCGATGCGCGCCTCGTTGATGAACATGGACACGAACGCGCTGTCGTCCGCGTAGCCCGGGAGGATCTTCTTGATGACCACCGGCTTCGTCACGCCCGCCACCGCCGTCATCCGGGCGCGGTAGATCTCCGCCATGCCGCCCGTCGCGATGCGCTCGAGCAGCTTGTACTTGCCGAACTGGAAGCCGGCGGAAAGCGGCGGCACGTTCGAATCGGCTCCGGTGGAGGGGAGTCCTTCGCAAAAACCGCGAGAAGCTATCATGAGGCCATTCAGACGCCCTGGGTGGAATATTCCGCTACGCTCGCCAGCCTGTTCCCGTAACCCTGCATTCTTCCTCTTGGTGTGGAGCAGCCTCACATGGGGTGGCTGTCGGGAGCCCACGCCCGCCGAGCCGACACGCACGGTATCTCCTGCTCCAGCACTCCGCGTGGAGTCGGAGTCCCCTCCACCCGCTCCCAGGGACGCGGGCACCTGGGCGGATGCGACCGTCACGCCCGTGTCCGCGCCCGCCTGGGGCGAGCCGCTCCCGGACGACGTCCTCCGGCTGGAGCTGTCGGGAGAGCAGGTGCGCCTGGGCACGGAGACCTTCACGCCGGCCCGAGCCCAGGACGCGGCCAGGCTCGCGGAGCGGGTGCGGGGCCGGGATGTGCTCGTCGCCGTGGGGGACGCGGACACGTTCCTCGCGCAGGTGTCGGACTCGCTGGCGGTCTTGCGCGCGCAGGCGGCGGAGGTGTGGCTTCTGCACCCGGACGCGCCGGTGGCCTACCGGCTGGTGCTGCGCGACGAGCAGGGCTTCCGGGCGTGGCTGGAGGAGGTGGCGCCCGGCAAGCTGCGCATCATCCAGCGCGCGGACGGCTTCGAGCTGAGCACCAGCGTGGGCAAGCTGCCGGGGCCGGACCGCAACGGCCCTTCCGTGCCGGTGCGCGGCGGGCGCCAGGACATCGCGACGCTGCGGCGGGCGCTGGCCCGGCTGAAGACGCGCTTCACCACGTCGGACGACCTGTGCCTCGTCCCCTCGTTCGGCACGGAGGTGGTGCAGGTGGCGCGGGCGCTCGGCGGCACGTACGTCGCGCCGGAGGAGGGGCTCTTCGACACGCTCTGCCTCGTGTACCCCACGCCCCGGTCCGCTCCGGACGCGGGTTCCCCGTAAGCCAGGGGCCGCGAAGCCTCCCGCCTGGCGGGCGGGCACGCACCCCGGGTGGAGTCCCACGACGCATTGAGGTGGTGGGTCCGCGCCGCTACTACCCGTGGAGGTCCGCGCGCCCTAATGTGCCGCGCGCCTTTTTCCCTGAAGGCTTCGGAGGGCAATGCTCCCTCCCCGGAGGTCGTTGATGGTCGCCGCAACCGAGCCCGCTTCCCGTCCCCAGGATGTTCTCGCCGGGGGCACCTTCCTCTTCCAGGAGGTGGGCTCCACCCGCATCCTCACGCCCGAGGCGTTCTCCGAGGAGCAGCGGCTCTTCTTCAAGACGGCGCTCCAGTTCTGCCGGGAGCAGGTGCTGCCCCAGGCCGCGCGCATCGAGGGCAAGGACAACGCGCTCTTGCGCGACCTCTTGCGCCGCGCGGGCGAGCTGGGCCTCTTGAGCGTGGACATCGCGGAGACGTACGGCGGCACGGGCCTGGACAAGACGACGTCGCTGTTGCTCGCGGAGGCCATGAGCCTGTTGGGCTCGTGGTCGGTGACGTCCAGCGCGCACACCGGCATCGGATCGCTGCCCATCGTGTGGTTCGGCAACGAGGCGCAGAAGGCGAAGTACCTGCCGAAGCTGGCCACGGGTGAGTGGGTGGCGGCGTACGCGCTGACGGAGCAGGGCAGCGGCAGCGACGCGCGCGGGGCGAAGACGAAGGCGGTGAAGTCCGCGGACGGCAAGCACTACGTCCTCAACGGCTCCAAGCTCTACATCACCAACGCGGCCTTCGCGGACGTGTTCGTCGTCTTCGCGCAGGTGGACGGTGACAAGTTCACCGGCTTCATCGTGGAGAAGGACACCCCGGGCCTCACCGTGGGCCCGGAGGAGCACAAGATGGGCATCCGCGGCTCGTCCACGTGCCCGCTCTACTTCGAAGATGCACTGGTGCCCGTGGAGAACCTGCTGGGAGAACTGGGCAAGGGCCACCGCATCGCCTTCAACATCCTCAACTACGGCCGCCTGAAGCTGGGCGCGGGCGTCATCGGGAGCATGAAGCTGCAGCTGCAGAGCGCGCTGAAGTTCGCGCAGGAGCGCAAGCAGTTCAAGGCGCCCATCGCCACGTTCCCGCTCATCCGCGAGAAGCTCGCGCGCATGGCCACGCTCGTCTACGCGGTGGAGAGCATGACGTACCGCACGGCGGGCTTGGTGGACGGGCGCCTTGCGTCCAAGGAGCGCTCGGACGCGGACTACGACGCGCACGTCATCGCCGCGATGGAGGAGTTCGCCACCGAGGCCTCCATCATGAAGGTCTTCGGCTCGGAGGCCATCGGCTTCCTGGTGGACGACGCGGTGCAGGTGCACGGCGGCGCCGGCTACATCGAGGAGTACCCGGTGGAGCGCGCCTACCGCGACGCGCGCATCAACCGCATCTTCGAGGGCACCAACGAAATCAACCGGATGCTGATCACCGGCATGCTGCTCAAGCGCGCCGTGAAGGGCGACCTGCCGCTGTTCGCGCAGGCGCGCTCCGTGGCGGAGGAGCTGAGCCGCGGCGAGCGTCCCCGCGCGGGCCGCCACGACGCGCTGGCCAACGAGGAGATCGCCGCCGAGTGCGCCAAGCACCTGGCCATCCACGGCATGCGCCTGGCCGCGGAGACCTTCGGCACGGAGCTGGACAAGCACCAGGAGGTCATGGCCGCGCTGGCGGACGTGGTGATGGACGCGTACGCGCTGGACTCCATGGTGACGCGCACCCGTCAGGCCGCCACCGGCGGCGTGCAGGACCCGGTGCGCGTGGCGCTGGTGCGGCTGTATGCGATGGAGTCCACCACCCGCGCCTTCGAGCGCACCCGCCGCGCGCTCTGCGCCACGCTCAAGGGTGACACGCTCTCTCTGGAGCTCAAGCGCCTGTCCGCGCTGGACGCCTTCACGCCGTACGACCCGGCGGAGCTGCGGGAGACCATTGTCGCGGGCCTGGAAGAGGCCGGCGGCTACCCGTACAACCCGCTGTAACAGCTGAAGCGCGCGGGTGCCCTGGACGCAGCGTCAGGGCATCCGCGACACGGCATCCAGGCCGAAGCTGACCCGGGCCCGCCAGGGCGCGGGCGGCAGGTGCTCCAGCGCCATCAGGTCCTCCAGCCGCTGGAGCATGTCCGGCCGCAGCCTGCCGAACGTCGCGCCGAAGCCCGGCGTCACCGCCTGCGCCACGCCCTTGCGCGGCACGGACGACGTCCACGCCACCTCGCCGTGGAGCAGCAGCGGCCCCTCCGTCATGTCCATCTCCATGAAGAAGGGCGTGCCCACCTGCACCTCGCGGGGCAGGGCGGGGGCGTCCACCTCCAGGCCCACGCCGCCGCGGGAGATGTCGCGCACGTAGAAGAACGGCGCCCGGGGGTCGCTCTCCCGCGCGCGCAGGTGCAGCGGCAGGCGCGGGAAGCGGCGCAGGCCGTTCTGCTCCTCCTGGGCGAAGATGAACTGGAGCACCGCGTCCAGCGCGCTGCGATCCTCCGCGCCGTCGTAGCGCACGGTGAGCATGAATCGCTCGCCGGGGCGCGGCTCCACCTTGACGACCTCGCCCAGCACCTCCACCGGCCGCGGCATGCCGCCCGCGTGCAGCTCAAAGGTGAAGCGGGTGCCCAGCGGCAGGGCCCTGCGCGTCTCCAGGGTGACGCCGCCCTGACCCACGCTGCGGGTGTACTCACCGACCAGCGACTGCGGCGTTTTGTAGGCCACCTTCAGTCGAACGTTCGTGTTCACGCGCTCCCAGTCTCAGCCTGGGAGCGAAAGAACTCAAGTTTACCCCACCCCCAAAGGTAGGCCGTCCGGCATGTGCCCTGGGGGATGTCCGGCGCCGGGCGAGCGGTGTTCCAGCCTGTTGCGCGCTTTCTTGACCCCCCTGGGGGGGGCGCGTATGTATGCCGGCCGCAGAGGGGTAAGAAGTGGGAAGGAGTGGTGGTCCGTCCCGTGCTGGGCTGAAAAGGTGGATCGTCCCGCGTGTTCCGAGGCGTCTATGAGCACCAGATCGACGCGAAGGGGCGCACCAGCCTCCCGGCGAAGCTTCGGGAGACGTTGGTGGGCGCCTACGACGAGCGGCTCATCGTCACCACGGCCCTGGACCCCTGCCTCCACGCCTACCCGGTGCGGGAGTGGGAGGCGTTGGAGACCGCGCTCGCCCGGCGCAACCCCATGGAGCCGGGGGTCAAGACGTTGATGCGGCTGTACGTGGCCAGCGCGCAGGAGTGCCCGCTGGACAAGCTGGGCCGGTTGCTCATCCCGCCGTCGCTCAGGGCGTACGCGAAGTTGGAGAAGGAAGTGGTGTGGGCGGGGATGGTGAAGGTGATTGAGCTTTGGAGCCAGGAAGGCTGGGCGAAGGCGCAGGAGGACGCGCGCCAGGAAGCCACCTCCCCGGACGTGTTGCGGGTGCTGGGCGAGCTGCGCCAGCCGTAGCCAGGAAGTCGACAGCCTCTAGTTTCGCGAGAGAAGGGTGGGCAGGCGCATGGACCAGGTGCAGGAGGTTCGTCGGAACAGGGCGGTGGTGGCGGCGTCCGAGCGCGTGGAGACGCTGATGCTGGAGGGCGAGCTGGAGGAGGCGGACCTGCTCAAGCTGTGTGAGGACCTGATGCACCGGCTGCACCGGGGCACG
Source organism: Corallococcus sp. AB045 (assembly GCF_003668895.1). Classification (NCBI taxonomy): domain Bacteria; kingdom Pseudomonadati; phylum Myxococcota; class Myxococcia; order Myxococcales; family Myxococcaceae; genus Corallococcus; species Corallococcus sp. AB045. Next base: position 31,892 of record NZ_RAWN01000028.1, on the reverse strand, counting down.
CGCCAGGTCGTCCTGGACTTCGCGGACGTGTCGCACCTGAACTACCGCGGCGTGCGCCCGCTGATGGCCCGCACGGACGCGTTCCGCCGCGCCGGTGGGGACGTGAAGCTGTCCGGGCTGTCGCCGTACCTGGCCGCCATCTTCCGCGCGGCCGGCGCCCATGACGCCTTCGAGCTGTACCCGCACATGAACGATGCCCGGGCCGCCTTCCAGCTCGCGCGCGCTCCCTTCGTCTGACCCGCACCCCAAGGCCCCCTCTCGTGGACTTCCAGCACCAGACCGTCCTGCTCCACGAGACGGTGGAGCTGCTGAACCCGGCGGAGGGCAAGGTCATCCTCGACGGCACGCTCGGAGGCGGAGGCCACACCCAGGCGCTGCTCGCCCGGGGCGCCACGGTGGTGGGCGTGGACCGGGACCCCGTGGCGCTCGCCGCGGCCACCGCCCGCATGGGCGGCAACACGCGCTTCCAGGCCCGGCAGGGCAACTTCGCGGACCTGCTCCGTGTCGCGCACGACCTGCTGCCCGTGGACGGCGTGCTGGTGGACCTGGGCGTGTCCTCGCCCCAGCTGGACGTGGCCGAGCGCGGCTTCTCCTTCATGAAGGACGGCCCGCTGGACATGCGCATGGGCGACAGCGGCGTCACGGCCGCGGAGCTCATCGCCGAAACGGACGAGCGCGACCTGGCGAAGCTGCTCAAGGACTACGGGGAAGAGCCCTTCGCGCGGCCCATCGCGCGGGAGCTGAAGAAGGCGCTGCCCCAGCGCACGCTGGAGGCCGTGGAGGTGGTGAAGCGCGCCGTGCCCCGCAAGGCGTGGCCGGACCGCATCAACGTCGCCACCCGCACCTTCCAGGCGCTGCGCATGGCGGTGAACGGGGAGCTGGAGGCGCTGGACGCGCTGCTCGCCGCGCTGCCCTCGCTGCTGAAGGTGGGGGGCCGCGCCGCGGTCATCTCCTTCCACTCCCTGGAGGACCGGAAGGTGAAGGAAGCCTTCCGCGCCCTGGTGGGTGGGTGCACCTGTCCGCCGGGCTTCCCGGTGTGCGTGTGCAACAGCCAGGGTGACTTCGCCCTCGTGTCCAAGAAGGCCGTCGCGGCTTCCGAAGCGGAAGTCGAGGCCAACCCCCGCTCTCGCAGCGCGCACCTGCGCGCGGTGGAGAAAATCCGATGAGCAAGGCCCTCTCGCGTCCCTCCGTGTCCGTGGCCGGCGTGCTGATGCACCTGCTGCCCGCCGTCATGCTCTTCACCCTGTTCGTGGCCGTGGGCATCCTCCACGTGACCAGCCGCGTGCTGGTGGTGGACATGGGCTACCGCCTGTCCAACGCGGAGGGCGAGAGCCGCTCGCTCACCCGGGAGAACGACCGGCTCAAGCTGGAGCTGGCCACGCTCAAGGCGCCGGGCCGGTTGGAGCGCGTGGCCCGTGAGCAGCTGGGCATGGCCATGCCCAAGGGCGGCGCGGTGGTGTCCATCGCCGACGAGCGCGTGAAGGGCTCCGGCACCGCGCAGGCCCGTTCGGCGGCCCCGGCCGTCCGCGTGGCGGAGCGGGGGACCGGTCGGTGAGGGACCTCAAGAGCGCGCGGATTCCGGAGTCGAACACGAAGGGGCTCAGGCTGCGGGTCCAGCTCTTGTTCGGGCTGTTCCTCGCGCTCCTGGGCACGGCGTTCGGCCGCGCGGTCTACCTCCAGGTCTTCCAGCAGGAGAAGCTGCGCGGCCTGGCGCAGGACCAGTACGTTCGGCAGATCGACATCCCGGCCCGGCGCGGAGACATCTTCGACCGGCGCGGCACGCCGCTCGCGCAGAGCGTGGAGGTGGACTCCATCTGGGTGGACCCGTCCATGCTCCCCGACGTGCGGCAGGCGGCCCGTCAGCTCGCCCGCGCCGTGCACCTGGACAGTGGCGACCTGACCGCGCGCCTGTCGCGCGCCAAGCGCTTCGCGTGGGTGAAGCGTCAGGCGAAGCCCCAGGAGGTGGAGGCGGTGAAGGCGCTGGGCCTGCCGGGCCTGGGCTTCACCAAGGAGCCCAAGCGCTTCTATCCCCAGCGAGAGCTGGGCGCGCACATCATCGGCATGGTGGGCACCGACGGCCACGGCCTTGAGGGCCTGGAGCTGGCCTTCGAGGACGAGCTGTCCGGGCAGAACTCGCGCACCTCCGGCATTCGCGACGCCAAGGGCCGCAAGCTGATGGTCCAGGGCGCCATGGATCCGCTGGAGCGCCATGGCGCCGCCGTCACGCTCACGCTGGACCGCCACCTCCAGTACGTGGCGGAGAAGGCGCTGGCCAAGGCGGTGGACGACGCCAAGGCGGCGGCGGGCATGGCGGTGGTGTTGGATCCGCGCACCGGGGAGCTGCTGGCGCTGGCCAACAACCCGCGCTTCAACCCCAACACGCCCGAGGACGGCGTGAAGAACGCCATCCGCAACCGCGCCGCGCTGGACGCCTTCGAGCCCGGCTCCACGATGAAGGCCTTCGTGGTGGCCGCCGCGCTGGAGCAGAAGGCCATCACCCCGGACACGCTGTTCTTCTGTGAGAACGGCGCCCTCCGCATCGGCCGTCACACCATCCGGGACACCCACCCGCACGGCTGGCTCAACGCGCAGGGCATCCTCCAGGTGTCCTCCAACATCTGCGCCGCGAAGGTCGCGGATGCCCTGGGCCGCGAGAAGTTCGTCGCCGCCTACCACGCCTTCGGCTTCGCGGAGCGCACCGGCCTGGCGCTCACCGGCGAGAGCCGCGGCGTCATCCCGTTTCCGAAATCGGACATCTCCCTGGCCACCCAATCCTTCGGCCAGGGTATGACCTCCACCGCCGTCCAGCTGACGGCGGCCTACGGGGCGCTGGCCAACGACGGCGTGCTGATGCGCCCGTTCCTGGTCTCCAAGGTCGTGGACCCGGACGGCGTGGTGCTGCTGGAGAACCAGCCCACGGAGCTGCGCCGGGTCGTTTCCCAGAGGGTGGCGCGCCAGGTCGTGGGCATGCTTGAGAGCGTGGTGGTCAAGGGAGGAACCGCGCCCAAGGCCGCCATGGACGACTACCGGGTGGCCGGAAAGACGGGCACGGCGCAGAAGGCGGACCCCGTGGCACGGGGGTATTCCGACAAACGCATCGCGTCGTTCGCGGGCATGGTGCCAGCCGAGGCCCCGCGCGCCGTGATTCTCGTGGTGGTGGACGAACCCAAGACAGACGTATACGGGGGGAACGTGGCTGCCCCTGCCTTCAAGGAAATCGCTACCGCTGCCATGGCCCACCTGGCCGTGCCCCCGTCCCGTACGGTGGCACCCGCCGAGGTGGCCGCGGCCGCCGCGCCCGTGGTGCCCCCTCCGGCACCGAAGGCGTTGGCGAAGGCCGTGCCCGTCAGGGCCGGTCTGGAGGATGCGGTGACCGAGACCCCGGAACCCGGCACGGTGCGTGTGCCGGACGTCCAGGGACAGGCAGGACGGGAGGCCGTGGTGAAGCTGCTCGCCGCGGCGCTGGAGCCACAGCTGCAAGGAAGTGGACGAGTCGTATCTCAGACCCCCCCCGCCGGTGCGCTGGTGGAGAAGGGGGCCCGGGTGACGCTGGAACTGGCGACGCGGCAATGAGGCCGTGTCCTTTCCAGGCCCCGCAAGCAATGCGTGTGAAGGGGAAGAGATGAAGCTGACGGATGTCCTCGCAGGGTGTGGAGCCGAGCAGACCTCGGGCGGCCGTTCCGCGGTCGACGTCACGGGAGTGACGCAGGATTCGCGGCGCGTGAAGCCGGGGGATCTCTTCATTGCCGTGCCGGGCCTGAAGGAAGATGGGGCCCAGTTCATTGGTGAAGCCGTGTCGCGCGGCGCTGTCGCCGTGGTGTCGGAGAAGCAGGGCCAGTCGTCGCAGGTGCCGTTCTTCAAGGTGAGCAGCGCGCGCAAGGCGCTGGCCCTCATCGCGGCCAACTTCCACGGCCGCCCCGCGGACAAGCTGACGCTCCTGGGCGTCACCGGCACCAACGGGAAGACGACCACCACGTACCTCTTGGAGGCCATCCTCGCCACGGCCGCCATGTACACCGGCTCTCCGGCGCCGGGCGTCATCGGCACGCTGGGCTACAAGTTCGGCGGCAAGACGACGGAGCTGGCCAACACCACCCCGGATCCGCTGGAGCTGCACCGCATCTTCCGCGAGATGGTGGACGCGGGCGTGGAGACGGTGGTGATGGAGGTCTCCAGCCACGCGCTCGCGCAGGAGCGCGTGCACGGGCTCACGTTCAAGGCCGCGGGCTTCAGCAACCTGTCTCGCGACCACCTGGACTACCACAAGGACCTGGAGGAGTACTTCCAGGTGAAGCGCAAGCTCTTCCTGGAGAACCTGGCTGCCTCCGGCACCGCGGTCGTGAACGGCGACGACACCTTCGCCAGCCGCGTCTACACGGAGCTGCGCAACCAGAAGCGCATGGCGTGGAAGTTCAGCCGCACGGGCGCCGGTGAAATCTCCGCCGCGGACGCTGCCTATTCGCTCAAGGGCATCGAGGCCACCCTGAAGACGCCCGCGGGCGACATCAAGGTGAAGAGCAAGCTCCTGGGGCCCCACAACCTGGAGAACATCATGCTCGCCGCCGGCATCGCGCTGGGCGCGGGCATCAGCCGCTCGGACGTGAAGAGCGGCATCGAGCTCGTCACGGGCGTGGCCGGCCGCATGGACCGCGCGGAGAACCACCGCGGCGGCCCGGCTCCGGCGGTGCTGGTGGACTACGCGCACACGGATGACGCGCTCAAGCGCTCCCTCGAAGCGGCGCGCGCGCTGGCCAAGGGCCGCGTCATCGTCGTCTTCGGCTGCGGCGGCGACCGCGACAAGGGCAAGCGCCCGCTGATGGGCGCGGTGGCCGCGGAGGGCGCGGACCTGGTGATGGTGACCAGCGACAACCCGCGCACGGAGGATCCGGAGACCATCATCTCCGAGGTGACGCCGGGCCTGGAGAAGGGCGGCCTGCGCCGCATCTCCGAGGGCAAGGCGAAGATCGGGGAGAAGGGCTACCTGGTGGACGCGGACCGCCGCGCCGCCATCGAGCAGGTCATCAACCTGGCCAAGGACGACGACGTCGTCCTCATCGCCGGCAAGGGCCACGAGACCTACCAGACGGTGGGTACCGAGAAGCTCGCCTTCGACGACCGCGAGGTCGCCGCGCGCGCGCTGGCCAACCGCATCCCGGGCTGAACCTTCTCAAGGCCACACCCCCCCTCCATGGCCGTTCGATTCTCCGATGACGAGGTGGTGCAGGCGACGGGTGCGACCCGGCGCGGGGAGCCCGTGGAAGCGGGCTTTCCCGCCGTCTGCACCGACACGCGGTCGCTCACCCCCGGGTGCCTCTTCGTGGCGCTGCAGGGCGAGCGCTTCGACGCCCACGACTTCGTGGACGGTGCCCAGCGCCAGGGAGCGGCCGGGGCGGTGGTGAAGCGGGGGAGGGCGCTGCCGGCCCTGCCCCCGGGCTTCGCCTTGTACGAAGTGGATGACACCCTGGCCGCGCTGGGCGGCCTGGGCGCGCTGCACCGCCGCCGCTTCCAGATTCCGGTGGCGGCGGTGGGGGGCTCCAACGGGAAGACGACCACCAAGGAGATGGTGGGCGCCATCCTGGCCACTCGGGGCCCCGCGCTGAAGACGGAAGGCAACTTCAACAACGAGGTGGGCGTCCCGCTCACGCTCTTCCGGCTGGAGCCGTCCCACGTGGCGGCCGTCATCGAAGTGGGGATGAACCAGCCGGGCGAAATCGAAAGGCTCACCCGCAAGGTGCAGCCGGACGCCGGTGTCATCACCGTCGTCCAGCCGGAGCACCTGGAGGGGCTGGGCAGCCTGGAGGGCGTGGCGGAGGCGGAAGGGGAGATGTTCCGCGAGCTGCTGCCCCAGGCCACTGCTGTCGTGAACGTAGACGACGCGCTCATCGTGCGCCAGGCCGCGCGCAGCGGCGCGAAGCACCTGACGTTCGGCCGGGCGGAAGGGGCGGACGTGCGCCTCACGGCGGTCCACACGCTGGGCCGCGACGGCATGGTGGCCACCGTGCGCTACCAGGGGAAGGACTGGCCGGTGCGCCTGCACTTCGTGGGGCCGCACAACGCGCAGAACGCGACGGCGGCGTTCGCGACGGCGCTGGCCCTGGGCTACTCCCCCGAGGAGTGCGTGAAGGGCCTGGAGTCCGCGCGCCCGTACGCGCGCAGGCTCAACATCGTGGATGGCCGCAACGGCATCACGGTGGTGGACGACTGCTACAACGCCAACCCGGCCTCCATGGAGGCCGCGCTCGTCACGCTGGGCACGCTGGTGCCGGAAGGCGGCCGGGCGGTGGCGGTGCTGGGCGACATGCTGGAGCTGGGCGCGGGCGAGTTCGAGGAACACGTCCGGCTCGGGGCCCGAGTGCTTGAGCACGCGAAGCTGGCTGCGTTCTTTGGTCCCAGGTCGGACGCGGGCTTCAAGGCGTCGGGCATGGGAGATTCCGCCGCCCATTTCACCGAAGTGGAGCCATTGGTGGCGTGGTTGACGCCCCGGCTTTCGCCCGGTGACGTGGTGCTGGTGAAGGCCAGTCGCGGCATGCGATTGGAGCGCGTGGTTGCGGCCCTCACGGGCGCGGCACCCCCCGGAGGGAGTCACTAGTGCTGTACCTTCTGTACGAGCTCATCCAGAACACCGAGGCAGGGCGCGTCCTCAACTTCCTGCGCTACCCGACCTTCCGCATCATCGCCGCGGGCGTCTTCGCCCTGCTCCTGGGGATGCTCATCGGCCCGCGCCTCATCGCGCGGCTGCGCCTGAAGCAGCACGGGCAGAGCAACGTGCGCGAGGACACCCCGGACTCGCACCAGAAGAAGAAGGGCACGCCCACCATGGGTGGCGCGCTCATCCTCATCTGCATCGCGGCGGGCACGCTCCTGTTCGCGGACCTGAAGTCCCGCGGCGTCTGGGTGATGATCCTCCTCACCTTCGGCTACGGCTTCATCGGCTTCCTGGACGACTGGCTCAAGCTGTCCAAGCGCAACTCCAAGGGCCTGGCCGGGCGCAAGAAGATGGCGCTGCAGACGGTCTTCTTCCTCATCGCCATCTTCGGCCTGATGTGCACGTGGACGAAGGCGGACGGCTCCTTCGGGCCCACGCTGCTCATCGACACGCGGCTGACGCTGCCGTTCGTGCCGTCCCATTGGTTCAACCCGGACCTGGGTTGGTTCTACGTGGTGTTCGCGTGGATCGTCATCGTGGGCACGTCCAACGCGGTGAACCTCACGGACGGCCTGGATGGCCTGGCCATCGTCCCCACCATCGTGTCGGCGGTGACCTTCTGCGTGCTCTGCTACGTGGCGGGCACCACGCTGCACATCGCGGACACGGAGACGGTGAACGGCGTCACGCGGCTGACCGCCACGCCGCTGTACCGCTACCTGGGCATCCTCCAGGTGCCGGGCGGCGCGGAGCTGGCCGTCTTCTGCGCGAGCATCGTGGGCGCGGGCATCTCCTTCCTCTGGTTCAACACCTACCCGGCGTCCGTGTTCATGGGCGACATCGGCTCGCTGGCCCTGGGCGGCGCGCTGGGCGGGCTGGCCGTGTTCTCCAAGAACGAAGTCGTGTCCGCCATCATCCACGGCATCTTCTTCGCGGAGGCGCTCTCCGTGATGATCCAGGTGGCGTCCTTCAAGATGACAGGCCGGCGCGTCTTCAAGATGGCCCCGGTGCACCACCACTTCGAGCTCAAGGGCATGGCCGAGCCGAAGATCATCGTGCGTTTCTGGATTGTCGCCATCCTCTGTGGTGGCGTGGCCCTGCTGTCCCTGAAACTGCGCTAGTCGCTTTGCCCCCATCGAGGTCGGCCCGCCCCATGAATCCCTCGCTGTCCGGTCGGAAGGTCGCGGTGTTCGGGCTGGCCAAGAGCGGCGTCGCGGCGCTGCGGCTGCTGGTCCAGCACGGCGCGAAGGTGACGGCGCTGGACGCGCGCTCCGAGGACGCGCTCGGCGACGTCGCGAAGGAGCTGCACGCGAAGGGCGTGACGCTCGTCACGGGCGCCACGCCCCCGGGGCTGCTCACCCGCCAGGACCTGGTGGTGGTGAGCCCGGGCGTGCCGCTGTCCCTGCCGGAGCTGGAGGCCGCGCGCACGTCGGGCATCCCGGTGTGGGGCGAGATTGAACTCGCGGGCCGCCTCCTCACGGGCACCCGCTTCCTGGGCATCACCGGCACCAACGGTAAGAGCACCACCACGGCGCTCACCGGCGAGCTGTACACGAAGGCGGGCCTGCGCACCTTCGTGGGCGGCAACCTGGGGCGCCCGCTGGCGGAGGCCGCCATGTCCCCCGGTGACTGGGACGCGCTGGTGGTGGAGCTGTCCAGCTTCCAACTGGAGGGCATCCACCAGCTCAAGCCCACGGGCGCGGCCATCCTCAACCTCACGCCGGACCACCTGGACCGCTACGCCAACCACGCCGAGTACGGCACGGCCAAGGCGCGCATCTTCATGAACCAGGACGGCGCCAGCGACTTCGCCGTGGTGAACGCGGACGACGCGGCGGTGATGGGGCTGGCTGCTTCCGCGCGCGTGCCCGTGTACGGCTTCAGCCTCACGGGCCGCCCTGTGGTGGACGCGCCGAAGCTGGCGGGGCTGGCCATCGCGCGGCCCGGCGGCTTCGAGCTGGAGTTCGCGGGCGAGTCCTACACGCTCACCAACCGCTCGCTCCGGGGCGCGCACAACGCGCAGAACGCGATGGCGGCGGCGCTGCTGGCCCGGCTGGGCGGCGTGGCGAAGGACGCGGTGCAGGCGGGGCTGGACAGCTACCCGGGCCTGGCGCACCGGCTGGAGAGCGTGCGCGTGCTGGATGGCGTGGAGTGGGTGAACGACTCCAAGGCCACCAACGTGGACTCCGTGCTGGTGGCGCTCAAGGCGTTCGCGGGTGACGTGTGGCTCATCGCGGGCGGCAAGGGCAAGGGCGCGCCGTACGCGCCCATGGTGGAGGCGGGGCAGGGCAAGGTGAAGGGCGTGCTCACCATTGGCCAGGACGCGGACGCGCTGGCGCGGGCGTACGCGAACGACGCGCCGGTGCACGCGTGCGGCACGCTGGCCCAGGCGGTGTCGAAGGCGCGTGAGGTGGCGAGGGCGGGGGACACGGTCCTTCTGTCCCCGGCGTGCGCGTCGTACGACCAGTTCAAGAACTTCGAGGACCGGGGCGACACGTTCAAGCGCCTCGTCGGGGCGCTCTGACCGTGATGAAGACCTCTCCTCCGGCCGCCCCCGTGCGGTTCGATCCGATTCTGCTGTGCGCGGTGCTGGCGCTCGTCTCGCTGGGCCTCGTGATGACGTACTCGGCCAGCGCCGTGCTCGCGCAGGACAAGCTGGGCGACAGCCTCTACTTCCTCAAGCGCCAGTTGTCCGCCGCGGGCCTGGGCCTCGTCGGCATGGCGGTGGCCATGAAGCTGGGGTGGCGGAAGCTGGCGCGGCTGGCATACCCGCTCCTGCTCGTCGCCATCGTGCTGCTCATCGCGGTGGCCATCCCCGGTATCGGCACCACGGCGGGCGGCGCGCGGCGGTGGATCCGCCTGCCGGGCTTCAGCCTGCAGCCGGCGGAAATCGCCAAGTTCGCGTGGCTCGTGTACCTGTCCTATTCGCTGGCGAAGAAGCGGGAGAAGGTGGCCACGTTCTCCATCGGCTTCCTGCCGCACCTCGCCCTGTGCGGCATCCTGGTGTTCCTGTGCATGCTCCAGCCGGACTTCGGCAGCAGCGTGCTGCTGGTGTTCATGCTCTTCGTGCTGCTGTTCGCGGCGGGCACGAAGCTGTCGTACCTGGTGGGCTCCATCCTGCTCGCGCTGCCGCTGGCCTTCGTCGCCATCGCGACCAGTCCCTACCGCATGAAGCGCATCCTCGCGTTCCTGGACCCGTGGGCCCACCGGCACGACGTGGGCTACCAGGTGGCGGAGTCCCTGATGTCCATCGGCTCCGGTGGCATCACCGGCCTGGGGCTGGGGGACGGCCGGCAGAAGCTGTTCTTCCTGCCGGAGGCGCACACGGACTTCATCTTCTCCATCCTGGGTGAGGAGCTGGGGCTCATCGGCGTGGGGCTGCTCGTGGTGCTGTACGCCATCGTCCTGTGGCGCGGCATCCGCGCGGCCCTGGCGGCGGGGGAGACGTTCGGCACGTACCTGGGCCTGGGCATCAGCTCCATCATCGCGTTCCAGGCCACGGTGAACATGTGCGTGGCCATGGGCCTGCTGCCCACGAAGGGCCTGACGCTGCCGTTCGTGTCCTACGGCGGCACGTCGCTGGTGGTGCTGATGGGCTCCGCGGGCGTGCTGCTGTCGCTCAGCGCGAACACGCAGGGCGCGACGAGGCCGGTGCGCACGGGCACCACGGACCTACGGGAGGTGACGGCGTGAAGGTGCTCATCGCGGGCGGCGGCACCGGTGGCCATCTGTTCCCGGGCATCGCGCTGGCGGAGGAGGTCGTCACGCGCCACCCCGCCAACGAAGTGGTGTTCGTGGGCACGGAGAAGGGCCTGGAGGCGCGCGTGGTGCCCAAGGAGGGCTACCCGCTGGAGCTGGTGAAGGTGCAGGGGCTCAAGGGCAAGGGGCTCATCGGCCTGCTCAAGGGGCTCATCGCGCTGCCTTTGGCGTTCCTCGCGTCGTTCCGCATCCTGTCGCGCCACAAGCCGGACGTGGTGGTGGGCGTGGGCGGCTACGCGAGCGGCCCGGTGGTGCTGGCCGCGTGGCTGATGGGCATCCCCACCGCCATCCAGGAGCAGAACGCGCTGCCCGGGCTCACCAACAAGGTGCTGGGCCGCATCGTGAAGGTCGTCTTCACCTCCTTCGAGGAAGCGCGCAACCACTTCCCGGAAGCCAAGGTGCAGATGATTGGCAACCCCATCCGCAAGAAGCTGATGGACAACTACCTGCGCAGCAGCTCCGCGCACGAGAAGTTCTCCGTCCTCATCTTCGGCGGCAGCCTGGGCGCGCGCGGCCTCAACAACCGCGTGCTGGAGGCGCTGGACTCGCTGGGCGACGTGAAGGGGCAGCTCGACATCGTCCACCAGACGGGGAAGCTGGACCTGGAGAGCGTGAAGAAGGGCTACGCGGACAAGGGCTTCGCGGACGTGGCGCAGGTGGTGGAGTTCATCGACGACATGTCCTCCGCCTACGCGAAGGCGGACCTGGTCATCTGCCGCGCGGGCGCGACGTCGCTGGCGGAGCTGACGGTGTGCAAGAAGGCCAGCATCCTGGTGCCCTTCCCGCACGCGACGGACAACCACCAGGAAGTGAACGCCCGCGCGCTGGTGGACGTGGGCGCGGCCATCATGTTCCGCGAGTCGGAGCTCACCGGGGCGAAGCTGGCGGAGACGCTGCGCGGCCTGATGACGGACCCCGCGAAGCTCAAGCAGATGGCGAAGAAGGCGGGCATCCTGGGCCGCCCCGCCGCCGCGAAGGAGCTGGCGGACGTGTGCGTGGACCTGACCACCCAGGCCTGGGGCCCGGGCGGACGTGACCGCGGACAGAAGGATGTGAAGAAGGCACCCGGGAGCAAGGCATGAGCAGCAAGAACGTCAGCAACAAGCCCGGCAGTCTCTTCAAGACGCGCCACGCGGCGCACGTGCACTTCGTGGGCGTGGGCGGCATCGGCATGAGCGGCATCGCGGAGGTGCTGCTCAACCTGGGCTACCGGGTCTCCGGTTCGGACCTGCGCGAGAGCGACATCACCCGCCGCCTGGCGAAGCTGGGCGCCACGCTCTACGAGGGCCACAAGGCGTCCAACCTGGTGCACGCGGACGTGGTCGTCATCTCCTCCGCGGTGCGCAAGGACAACCCGGAGGTGGTGACGGCGCGCCAGCGCAAGATTCCCGTCATCCCTCGCGCGGAGATGCTCGCGGAGCTGATGCGCCTGAAGTACGCGGTCGCCGTCGCCGGCAGCCACGGCAAGACGACGACGACGTCCATGGTGGCCACGGTGCTGTCCGCGGCGGGCCTGGACCCCACGGCGGTGGTGGGCGGCAAGGTGAACGTGCTCGACTCCAACGCCAAGCTGGGCAAGAGCGAGCTGATGGTGGTGGAGGCCGACGAGTCCGACGGCAGCTTCCTCAAGCTGCACCCGTCCATCGCGGTCGTCACCAACATCGACCCGGAGCACATGGACCACTACGGCGACCTGGAGACGCTCCAGTCCGCCTTCGTGGAGTTCTGCAACCGCGTTCCTTTCTACGGCCTCAACGTGCTGTGCCTGGACAACCCCAACGTCCAGGCGCTGCTGCCGCGCATCGAGAAGCGCTTCGTCACCTACGGCAGCTCGCACATGGCGGACTACCGGCTGGAGGGCATCTCGCTGGACGGCTTCACCACCACCTTCCGCGCCTTCCGCCGGGACGAGGACCTGGGCGAGTTCCGCGTGCGCATGGTGGGCGCGCACAACGCCTTCAACGCGCTGGCGGTGGTGGCCATCGCGGAGGAGATGGACATCCCGCTGGAGACGGTGCGCTCCGCGCTGGCGGAGTTCGGCGGCGTGCAGCGCCGCTTCACCGTGCGCGGCGAGGTGGGCGGCGTCACCGTGGTGGACGACTACGGTCACCACCCCACGGAAGTCATGGCCACGCTGTCCGGCGCGCGCCGAGCCTTCGGCCGCCGGGTGGTTGCCGCCTTCCAGCCGCACCGCTACACACGCACGCACGACCTGATGAAGGAGTTCGCCACCGCGTTCAACGACGCGGACGTGCTCTTCGTCACCAGCGTCTACGCGGCGGGCGAGGAGCCGATTCCGGGCGCCACCGGCGACGCGCTGGCGGAGGCCATCCGCGCGCACGGCCACCGCGACGTGACGTTCGTGGAGAAGCGCGCGGACGTGGCGAAGGCGCTCCACGAGCGCGTGCTCGAGGGCGACCTGGTGCTGACGCTGGGCGCGGGTGACATCACCCAGGTGGGCCCGGACCTGCTCAACCTGATGGGCGCGGCGAAGGGCGGGTAGGGGATGCGGGCGGGCGAGGTGACACCGCTGGCGGCGCGCGTGGCGCGGCTGCCGGGCCTGGACGTCAAGCCGGGCGAGCCCCTGGCGCCGCTCATCAGCGTGCGCGTGGGCGGTCCGGCGGAGGCGCTGGTGCGTCCACGCTCACCGGAGGCGCTGGTGGAGCTGCTGCGCCTGGCCCGCGACGAGGGCATCCCCGTGACGGTGCTGGGCGGCGGGGCCAACACGCTGGTGGGCGACGGCGGCGTGCCGGGGCTCACCGTGAAGCTGCCCCCGGATTTGTTCCCGGAGGCGCTGGACGTGGGCCCGGACGACGGCCGGGTGACGCTGGGCACGGGCGCGGCCATTGCCCGGCTGGTCAACGTGATGCGCGCGCAGGGCCTGGTGGGCGCGGAGTTCCTCGCGGGCATCCCCGGCACCCTGGGCGGCGCCGTCACCATGAACGCCGGCACCAAGAACGGCGAGTGCTTCCGCGTGGTGGAGGCCATTGAAGTCGCCACCGCGGACGGGGTGGGGTGGCTGAACAAAGCGCAGGTGCCGCACACCTACCGTCACGCCACGCTGCCCGCGGGAGGTATCGTCACCCGCGTGCGCTTCCATCTTCCCAAGGGCGATGTCGTGGCCAGCAAAACGGCCATGGACGCGGACCTGGGCTACCGCAAGCGCACGCAGCCCTTGAGTCAGCCCAACTTCGGCAGCGTGTTCACCAACCCGCCGGGCGACCACGCCGGGCGGCTCATTGAACTCGTGGGCCTGAAGGGGCACACCCTGGGGCGCGCGCAGGTGTCCACCCTGCACGCGAACTGGATCGTCAACCTGGGCGGCGCGGCCGCTCGCGACGTGCGGGGCCTCATCACCCTGATGCAAGAGCGGGTGAAGGAAGCCTCCGGCGTCGTCATGCACCCCGAAGTCAAATTCGTCGGAGTCTTCCTGCCATGAGCATCGGTCCCCGAGGCTTCACCCCCGCTGAGTTGAAGGGCAAGCGCGTCGGCGTGCTGTACGGCGGCCTCTCCAGCGAGCGCGAGGTGTCCCTGCGCACGGGCGCCGCGGTGTCGGGCGCCCTCAGGGGGCTGGGCTACGACGTGGTGGAAATCGACGTGGGCAAGGACCTGCCCGCGCGCCTCATCGCGGAGAAGGTGGACGTGGCGTGGCTCGCGCTGCACGGCCGCTTCGGCGAGGACGGCTGCATCCAGGGCCTGCTGGAGGCCATGTTCATCCCCTACACCGGCAGCGGCGTGATGGCCTCCGCCGTGGGCATGGACAAGGTGTACGCGAAGGAGATCTTCGTCGCGCGCGGCATCCCCACGCCGCCCTACCGCGCCTTCGACTCGGCGGAAGGAGCGCTCGCGGAGGCGGACCGGCTGCCGTTCCCCTTCCCGGTGGTGGTGAAGCCCAGCCGCGAGGGCAGCAGCGTGGGCGTGCACATCTGCAAGACGCGCGAGGAGTACACCGCCGCCGTCCAGGACGCCGCGAAGCACGCCGGCACGCTCCTGGTGGAGCAGTTCATCAAGGGCCGGGAAGTGCAGGGCGGCGTGCTGGACAACGAGGCCCTGGGCGTCATCGAAGTGAAGGCCGCCCGCGAGTTCTACGACTACGAAGCCAAGTACAAGGCCGGCAGCGGTACTCAGTATCTCTTCCCCGCGCCGCTGCCCCCGGACCTGTACGCGCGCGTCAACGAGGTCTCCCTGGGCGCCCACAAGGCGCTGGGGTGTTCCGGCGGGTCGCGCTCGGACGTCATCGTCACGGAAAGTGGCGACGTGTTCCTGCTGGAAATCAACACGCTGCCCGGAATGACGGCCTCCAGCCTCCTGCCCAAAATCGCGGCGGGGCGGGGCATCGACTTCCCGGCCCTCTGTGAGCGGCTGCTCCAGGGCGCTTCGCTCAAGGCTTGAGCCGCTCCGCGTTCTTTCCTGGAGTTCCGGTCTCTTGCGGGGCCGGGGTTGTCCCCCCATGCCGCTACAGCGACGTGCCTGTAGCCAAAAACTGGCGTGGTTCGATGTCCGCACGCAGCATGCGCCTCCCTAGTCATGGCCTTCGGAAAATCCAAGAACCGCCGCCGCCTGGACGCCGCACCGCGCAATGACGCGGTGAAGGGCGCGGTCCGTTCGCACGGGCCGTCGGTGGCGAAGGCGCTGGGGCTGGCGGTGGCGACGGCGGGGCTCATCTGGGGCGGCATCGAGCTGCGCGCCTGGGCGGTGGTGTCGCCGCGCTTCGCGCTGGAGTCGGTGAACTTCTCCGGCCTGGAGCGCGCGTCGCGCCCGGAGCTCTTGAAGCTGTCCGGGCTCACGGCGGGGCAGAACCTGTGGACGCTGGACCCGGCCGCGCTGGCGCGGTCCATGGGCCAGCACCCCTGGGTGCGCACGGTGGAGGTGACGCGCCGGTTTCCGCGCGGGGTGTCCGTGGAGGTGACGGAGCACGCACCCGCGGCGCTGGCGGTGCTGGGCGACCTGTACGTGCTGGACGAGGAGGGCGAGCCCTTCAAGCGCGTCACCCCGGGGGACGGGCTGGATTTGCCGCTCGTCACGGGCGTGGAGCGCGATGCGTACGTGGCGGACCCGGACGCGGTGCGTTCGAAGTTCCGCGACGCGCTGGATGTAACCCGTGCTTATGCGCGGCTGTTGCCCGGGCGATCCGAGCGGCTTTCTGAAGTGCGCCTGGAGAACACCGGGCTTGCGCTGGTGACGGCGACGGGGCAGGAGGTGCGCCTCGGTGCTGGCGATACGGAAGTCAAGCTCCAGCGGCTGGCGCGCGTTCGACGCGAGCTCAGCACAAGGGGGCTTGCGGCCGCGATCATTCGCCTGGATAACCGTGCCCGACCGGGTTGGGTGGCGGTGAGGCTTTCGAGTGGGTCCGACTCCGTGCGGAGCGGGGACTCGACGCAGTGAGGATGCTTCCTTCACGAAAGTGAGGGAGCCTGGGAGGAGTCATGGCGAAGCAGAAGTCGGGGGAGATCATCGTCGGCCTCGACATCGGCACGACGAAGATCTGCGCCATCGTCGGCGAGCTGACCGATAGCGGTATCGACATCATCGGTATCGGCACGCATCCGTCGAAGGGATTGCGCAAGGGCGTCGTGGTCAACATCGAGGCCACGGTGTCGTCCATCCGGCGCGCCGTGGAGGAAGCCGAGCTGATGGCCGGGGCGGAGATCTCCCACGTGTACACGGGGATCGCCGGCGGCCACATCAAGGGCTTCAACTCCCAGGGCATCGTCGCGGTGAAGGACAAGGAGGTCCGCGACGCGGACATCGCGCGCGTCATCGACGCGGCGAAGGCGGTGGCCATCCCGTTGGATCGGGAGGTCATCCACGTCCTGCCGCAGGAGTTCATCATCGACGACCAGGGCGGCATCAAGGAGCCCCTGGGCATGGCCGGCGTGCGCCTGGAGGCCAAGGTGCACATCGTCACGGGCGCCGTCTCCAGCGCGCAGAACATCGTCAAGTGCGCCAATCGCACGGGCCTGAACGTCTCCGACATCGTGCTCCAGCCGCTGGCCTCCGCCGAAGCGGTGCTGAGCGAGGACGAGAAGGAGCTGGGCGTGTGCCTCGTCGACATCGGCGGCGGCACCACGGACATCGCCATCTTCTCCGGCGGCGCCATCGTCCACACGGCCGTGATTGCCCTGGGCGGCAACAACCTGACGAGCGACATCGCCATCGGCCTGCGCACCCCCGCGCACGAGGCCGAGCGCATCAAGCAGAAGTACGGCTGCGCGCTCGCGTCCATGATCAACAAGGACGAGACGATTGAGGTCCCCAGCGTGGGCGGCCGTCAGCCGCGCGTCCTGGGCCGGCAGATCCTCTCGGAGATCCTGGAGCCGCGCGTGGAGGAGATCTTCCAGCTGGTGCACCGGGAGATCCAGAAGTGCGGCTACGAGGACCTGCTCGCGTCCGGCATCGTCATCACGGGCGGCTCCACGCTGCTCGCGGGCATGCCGGAGCTGGCGGAAGAGGTGCTGGGCCTGCCGGTGCGCCGGGGTATGCCGCGCGGCATTGGCGGCCTGGTGGACGTGGTGAAGAGCCCCATGTACGCCACGGGCGTGGGCCTGGTCGTCTACGGCGCCAAGCACATGGACCGCCGCATGTTCCGCATCCGCGAGGACGGCAACGTCTACAAGAAGGTGAAGGGCCGGATGCGCGAGTGGCTGGAAGAGATCTTCTAGGCCGGTTCCCGGCTTTGCTGACGCGTTGAGCCAAGGGGCCCCTTCGGGGGCCCTTTCGCGTTTCTGGAGGCGTGTGTCCGGGAACTCGTTTGACGTGTCAGAGGGGGACGCTGACGCGTCCGTCCAAGACGCGGAGCCCTTTCCAGAATCCGGAATCCGGATCCGGCTTCCGGACTCTCGCCCTAAGTACGGGCGGCCAGTCGTGCAAGTTCCAGGATTTGGACGGATTGGGAATTCGACAGAGGATGGCTTCCGGCTTGCTATGGGAGCCCGTGGCTCCCGGAACGGATTTCTCCGCTCCTGGTGAGCCTCTGACCTTATGACTCCACAAAAGACTTCGCGGTTGCTGACGCCCCTCACGGGACTTCGCCGCTCGGCCGCGGGCCTGTTGGCCCTGCTGTGTGCCGTGCTGTTGGCGCCACCCGCGTTCGCGGAACCTGACACGTTCGGTCTGGGCAATGGCCACAACGGTGAGCTGACGGTCGGCGCCGGCCAGACGCTGACCATCAACACCTACGCGCGACTGACGGAACCCGCGAACGCCGGGCAGT
Organism: Corallococcus sp. AB045; assembly: GCF_003668895.1. Classification (NCBI taxonomy): domain Bacteria; kingdom Pseudomonadati; phylum Myxococcota; class Myxococcia; order Myxococcales; family Myxococcaceae; genus Corallococcus; species Corallococcus sp. AB045. The sequence goes on along the minus strand of NZ_RAWN01000028.1, from coordinate 14,274 downwards.
CGTTCGTGGAGGTGACGGACACGACGGGCTTCGCCGTCGGCGACCTGGTGATGGTGTACCAGTCCACCGGCTACGCGGGCCCGGTGACGTCCGGCAACCAGGGGCCGTTCGACTTCTCATCAGACCCGGTGGGCCGCTGGCAGTTCGCGCGTGTGACGGCGCTGACGGACACGCGCCTCACCTTCGGTTCGCCCCTCACGGTGCCGTTCCTGGGCGGCCCGGACGATGACGAGCTGGCCCGCCGCTCCGCGGCCCAGGCCATCCGCGTGCCCGAGTACACGACGGTGACCGTCAGTGCGGGTGGCAGCATCGTCGCCAAGGGCTGGTCCAACGACGAGGACCAGATCGACAGCCTGGGCGGCATCGTGGTCTTCCTGGCCCAGGGCGCGGTCATCAACAACGGCACCATCTCCGCCAATGGCGCGGGCTTCCGTGGCGCGACGTACTTCAACGGGGATGGCGACAACTGCACGGAGTTCGACGAGGTGTATCCGGGCGGTGCCATCAAGGGAGAAGGCGTGGTGCCGGGTCGCTTCAAGCTTCCGGCGGCGTACCCTGATGCCGACGGCATCACGGGCCGGGGCAACATCCTCAACGCGGGCGGCGCCGGCATCTGCCACAACTCCGGTGGTGGTGGCGGCGGCAACGGCGGTCAGGGCGGCATCGGCGGCCGGACGTGGACGGGTGACACCGCCCCGGCGCGCGCGGTGGGCGGCCTGGGCGGCGCGAAGATGAACTTCCTGCCGCCGACGCGCGTGCTGTTCGGCGGTGGTGGCGGTTCGGGTCATGGCAACGACGGAGTGGGCGGTGGTGGCGGCAACGCGGGTGGTGCCGTGTTCATCCGCGGCGGTTCGCTCGCGGGCGCCGGTGTCATCAATGCGGACGGCGCGGCGGGCGGCGACTCGGATAATGACGCGGCGGGTGGCGGTGGCGCGGGCGGTACGTTGTCCCTGCGCTTCAATGGCAATCTGACCTGCAATCCCGGCAATATCTCCGCGAAGGGCGGCCGTGGCGGCATCAGCTCCGCGGATGAGCACGGGACGGGCGGAGGCGCGGGAGGTGGCAACATCTTCCTCCAGGGCGCGGCCATCAACTGCAACACCGTGGCGGCCACGGCGACCTCGGGCGGTGCGGCGGGCACGCAGGCGCTCGCGGGCTCTACCTATGACGGCGCGACGTACGGCTCCGCGGCGGGCAATGTCGGCGTGGTCAACACGCTCACGTCCGCGCTGACCGTGCCCGCGGCTCCGGTTGTCACCACGCCGGCCAACGGCTCCACCACGTCCAACCGGACGCCCGCCTTCACCGGCACGGGTCCGGTGAACACGACCATCGTCGTCATCGTGGACAACGTGGAGATTGGCCGGACGACGTCGGATGCCTCGGGCAACTGGACCTTCACGCCCACGACCCAGCTCAGCGTCGCTGCTCACACGGTGTACGCGTACGCGGAGGTCAACGGCCAGGCGAGCCCCAAGAGCAACACCAACGCCTTCACCATCACCGCCGCGGCGACGCCGACGGTGACCATCACCACGCCGGCCACCGGCTCGACGGTGTCGAACCCGAACGTGACGGTGACCGGTACGGCTGCGAACGCGACCAGCGTGACCGTGACGTTCCAGGGCACGAACTACCCGGCGACGCTGACGGGCAACACCTGGAGCGTGGCGCTGCCGGGCCCGCTGGTGGCTGGCACGTACACGGTGACGGCGGTGTCCTCGAACGGGACGACCACGAGCACGCAGGCCTCCACCACCTTCACGGTGGTGGTGCCGACGGTGACCATCACGGCGCCGGTCAACGGCACGACGGTGACGGACCCGAACGTGACGGTGACGGGCACGTTCGCGAATGCCACCAGCGTCCTGGTGAGCTTCAACAACACGAGCTACCCGGCGACGCTGACGGGCAACACCTGGAGCGTGGCGCTGCCGGGCCCGCTGGGCAATGGCACGTACACGGTGACGGCGGTGTCCTCGGATGGGACGACCACGAGCGCGCAGGCCTCCACCACCTTCACGGTGGCGGTGCCGGCGCCGACGGTGGTCATCACGGCGCCAGCCAATAACTCGACGGTGACGGACCCGAACGTGACGGTGACAGGCACGTTCGCGAACGCGACCAGCGTGACGGTGACGTTCCAGGGGACGAACTACCCGGCGACGCTGACGGGTAACGGCTGGAGTGTGGCGCTGCCGGGCCCGCTGGCGGCTGGCACGTACACGGTGACGGCGGTGTCCTCGAACGGGACGACCACGAGCACGCAGGCCTCCACCACCTTCACGGTGGCGGTGCCGACGACGCCGACGGTGACCATCACGGCGCCGATCAACGGCACGACGGTGACGGACCCGAACGTGACGGTGACGGGCACGTTCGCGAATGCCACCAGCGTCCTGGTGAGCTTCAACAATACGAGCTACCCGGCGACGCTGACGGGCAACACCTGGAGTGTGGCACTGCCGGGCCCGCTGGCCAACGGCACGTATACGGTGACGGCGGTGTCCTCGGATGGGACGACCACGAGCGCGCAGGATTCCACCACCTTCACGGTGGCGGTGCCGGTTCCGACGGTGGTCATCACGGCGCCGGCCAATAACTCGACGGTGACGGACCCGAACGTGACGGTGACAGGCACGTTCGCGAACGCGACCAGCGTGACGGTCACGTTCCAGGGGACGAACTACCCGGCGACGCTGACGGGCAACACCTGGAGTGTGGCGCTGCCGGGCCCGCTGGCGGCCGGCACGTACACGGTGACGGCGGTGTCCTCGAACGGGACGACCACGAGCACTCAGGCCTCCACCACCTTCACGGTGCCGGCGCCGACGCCGACGGTGACCATCACGGCGCCGGCCAATAACTCGACGGTGACGGACCCGAACGTGACGGTGACGGGCACGTTCGCGAACGCGACCAGCGTGACGGTCACGTTCCAGGGGACGAACTACCCGGCGACGCTAACGGGTAACGGCTGGAGCGTGGCGCTGCCGGGCCCGCTGGCCAACGGCACGTATACGGTGACGGCAGTCTCCTCGAACGGGACGACCACGAGCGCGCAGGCCTCCACCACTTTCACGGTGTCGGTGCCGACGACGCCGACGGTGACCATCACGGAGCCGGCCAATAACTCGACGGTGACGGACCCGAACGTGACGGTGACGGGCACGTTCGCGAACGCCACCAGCGTGACGGTCACGTTCCAGGGGACGAACTACCCGGCGGCGCTGACGGGTAACGGCTGGAGCGTGGCGCTGCCGGGTCCGCTGGCCAACGGTACGTACACGGTGACGGCGGTGTCCTCGGATGGGACGACCACGAGCACGCAGGCCTCCACCACCTTCACGGTGAACACGGCCGCCCCGACGGTGGCCATCACCGTCCCGGCCAACGGCGCCACGGTGGTGGTCCCCAACGTGACGGTGTCGGGCACGTCCGCGAACGCCACGTCCGTGACGGTGCTGTTCCAGGGCACGATCTACGGCCCCATCGCGGTGAACGCCTCCGGCAACTGGAGCCAGGCGCTGCCCGGCCCGCTGGCGGACGGCACGTACACCGTCACCGCGGTGTCCACGAACGGCGCGGGCACGAACAGCACGACCGCGACCACCACCTTCACCGTCAACCAGGCGGGGACGGTGGATACGGACAACGACGGCCTGACGGACGCCGAAGAAGTCCTCGCGGGCACCGACCCGAACAACCCGGACACCGACGGCGACGGCATCCCCGACGGCATCGAGGTCAAGGTGGGCGGCACGGATCCGCTGGACGACGATTCGGATGACGACGGCATCCTCGACGGTAACGAGGACAAGGACCACGACGGCGTCGTCGACGCCGACGAGACGGATCCGAACAACCCGGACACCGACGGCGACGGCCTGACCGACGGCGTGGAGCTGGGCCTCACCCAGCCGCAGGGCGACGACACCGACTCGACCAGGTTCGTGGCGGACAAGGACCCGTCGACGAAGACCAACCCGCTGGACGACGACACGGATGACGACGGTCTCACCGACGGCAACGAGGACGCCAACCACGACGGCCTCAAGGACCCGACCGAGACGGATCCGAACGACATCGACACGGACGACGACGGCCTGACGGACGGCCTGGAGTTGGGCCTCACCGTGCCCCAGGGCGGCGACACCGACCCGTCGAAGTTCAAGGCGGACCAGGACCCCGACACCAAGACGAACCCGCTCGACCCCGACACCGACAACGGCGGCGTGTTCGACGGCATCGAGGACAGGAACCACAACGGCCGCGTGGACGTGCAGGAGTCCGACCCGCTCAACCCGGCGGATGACCAGGACGCGGACGGCGACGGCATCGACAACGCCACGGAGCTGGAGCACGGGACGGATCCGTTCGACTCCGACTCCGACGACGACGGCGTGCCGGACGGCATCGACGGACTGACGGACACGGACGGCGACGGCGTCATCGACGCGCTCGACCCGGACAGCGACAACGACGGCATCAACGACGGCACGGAGATGGGTGTCACCGCGGAGACCGCTCCGGCGGGCACCGACAAGACGTCCCCGAACTTCAAGCCGGACGCGGATCCGACGACGAAGACGGACCCGAAGAACCCGGACACGGACGGCGACGGCCTGAAGGACGGCGAGGAGGACGCCAACCACGACGGCCGCCGTGACGCCACGGAGACGGATCCGAACATGAAGGACACCGACCAGGGCGGCATCGATGACGGCACGGAAGTGAAGGGCGGCTCCGATCCGCTCGACGCCAACGACGACTTCCTGGTCGTGGGCCACGGCTGCAGCACGGGCGGCTCCGGTTCGCTGGCGCCCTTCGCGCTGATGCTGCTGGCGCTGCCCCTGGTGGGCCGCCGCTTCCGCCGCGCCGGGGACCTCCTGGCGCGCGCGGGTGGGGCGCTGGCCGTGTTCGTCATGGCGCTGGTCGTGGGCATGGGCACCCCTGCCCACGCGCAGGCCACCGCCGTGTCGCAGGCCATCGACGTGCAGCAGTACAAGCCGGGCCCGGGCGTCGCGGACGTGCTCGCGGTGCACGGCGCGAAGGTGCAGCGGCACCTGGGGTGGAACGTGGGGCTGTCGGTCAACTACGCCGACAAGCCGCTCAACTTCTTCGACCCCCGCTCGGACACGTACGTCACCTCCCTGGTGAAGAGCCAGGTGGGCTTCGACCTGATGGGCGCCGTCGGCCTCTTCGACCGGTTCGAAATCGGCGTCGTGCTGCCCATCACCATTCAGGGCTCGGAGAACTCGCCGGCCGTGGACTCCTCCTTCGCCAATGGGGTGAGCGGGGGCGGCATCGGCGACCTGCGCCTCATCCCGAAGGCGCGGCTGCTGGATGGCGATGACTACGGCGTGTCCGTGGTGCTGCCCATCTCGCTGCCCACGGGTGGTGCGTCGAACTTCCTCGGCGGGTCCGGTGTGTCCGTCAACCCGCGCGTGGTGGCGGAGTACGGCAAGCGCTTCCGCGTGCTCGCCAACGTGGGCGTGGACATCCGCGAGTCGCAGCAGCTGCGCAACCTGAACGTCGGCAGCGCGCTGGCGTACGGGGTGGGCGCGGAGGTTCCGCTGGGTGACCTGCCGCTGGCCGCCCAGGCCTCGCTGGTGGGCTCGATGGGCTTCAAGCAGCAGAACGAGGAGGAGCGTCCCCTGGAGCTGCTCGCGGCCCTGAAGTACCGCGCGCCTACCGGTCTGTCCGCGCAGGTGGGCGCGGGCCCGGGCCTCACGCACGGCTACGGCACGCCGACCTTCCGCGTGCTCGCGTCCGTGGCCTACAGCACCCCGGAGCGCGCCCCGGCGCCTCCGAAGCCCGTGTGCCCGGAAGGCCCCGAGGACTTCGACGGCTTCCAGGACCAGGACGGCTGCGCGGATCCGGACAACGACGGCGACGGCATCCTGGACACGGCCGACCAGTGCCCCAACGAGCCGGAGACGGTGAACGGCTTCGATGACGATGACGGCTGCCCGGACACGAAGCCCGTGCCGCCTCCGCCCGCGCCGGTGGACACCGACGGCGACGGCCTGATGGACCCGGACGACAAGTGCCCCAACGCGCCCGAGGACTTCGACGGCTTCCAGGACGAGGACGGCTGCCCGGATCCGGACAACGACAAGGACGGCATCCCCGACACGGCGGACAAGTGCCCGCTGGAGCCGGAGACCATCAACGGCGTGGATGACGAGGACGGCTGCCCCGACAAGGGCAAGGTGAAGGTGCTCGTCGAGGGCGAGCGCATCCTCATCCTGGAGAAGGTCTACTTCGCCACGAACAAGGACGTCATCCTGCCGCGCTCGTTCCCCATCCTGAAGCAGGTGGCCGCCGTGCTGCGCGCCAACCCGCAGGTGGAGCTCTTGCGCGTCGAGGGCCACACGGACAGCCAGGGCAACGACGCCGCCAACCTGGACCTGTCCAAGCGTCGCGCCGCCAGCGTGAAGACGTTCCTCGTCAACGAGGGCATCGCGGGCGAGCGCCTGGAGTCCGAGGGCTTCGGTGAGTCGAAGCCGGTGGACACCAACAAGACGGCCGCGGGCCGTGAGAACAACCGCCGCGTGGAGTTCAACATCACGCGGATGGCCAAGGTGGAAGTGGAGAAGCCCGCCCCGTAGCGCTGCACTTCAGGAATGAAACACGCAAGGCCCGGTTCCCCCGAGGGAGCCGGGCCTTTTCGTCATCCGCGCCCCGTCCTGTCACATCACGCGTGCGCGGAAGGCGCGCACAACTGGTCACGGCGAGTCACCGGACGCGAGTCAAGAGGGTGTTTACATCCGCGCGATGTCCGCATGGCCGCTGATGCCATTCGCGTAAGTGGGCGTCAGGACTCGGCCGCGCAGCAGGGCGCTACAGGCTGGTAGCGGAATACTTGCCAAAGCGCCCGACTTCCTGATGATTGTTGAGGGTGGGTGTTTCCGCGGACGGCGCCGCGGTGCTTCCGCCACGAGGACGACATGGACCAGTTCGAGCAGAACAAGCAGGCCGCGAAGATTCGTGTCGTGGGCGCGGGCGGGGCGGGATGCAACGCGGTCAACACGATGATTCTGTCGAAGCTGGATCGCGTCGACTTCATCGCCGCCAACACCGATGTCCAGGCGCTCGCCGCGAGCAAGGCGCCCACCCGGCTGCAGCTGGGCCAGGCGCTCACCAAGGGCCTGGGCGCCGGCGCCAACCCGGAGATGGGCCGCGAGGCCGCCCTGGAGTCGCGCGATCAGATCGCCGCGGTGCTGGAAGGCGCCGACATGGTCTTCGTCACCGCGGGCATGGGCGGTGGCACCGGCACGGGCGCCGCGCCCATCATCGCGGACATCGCCAAGAGCCTGGGCTGCCTCACGGTGGGCGTCGTCACCAAGCCCTTCCTCTTCGAAGGCAACAAGCGCCGCAAGCAGGCCGAGCAGGGCATCGTGGAGCTCAAGGCCGCGGTGGACACGCTCATCACCATCCCCAACCAGCGCCTGCTGTCGCTCTCCAATGAGCCCATGCCGCTCTTGGAGACCTTCAAGCGCGCCGACGAGGTCCTGCTCAACGCCGTGCAGGGCATCAGCGACCTCATCCAGTACCACGGCTACATCAACGTGGACTTCGCGGACGTGAAGACCATCATGAGCGACAAGGGCCTGGCGCTCATGGGCACGGGCCACGCCTGTGGCGACCGCCGCGCCGTCACCGCCATGCAGCAGGCCATCTCCAGCCCGCTGCTGGAGGACGTCTCCATCGACGGCGCCACGGGCCTGCTCATCAACATCACCGGCGGCCGCGACATGACCCTGCAGGAGGTCAACGAGGCGCTGACGCTGGTGCACGACGCGGCGGACGGCGAGGCGGAGATCATCTTCGGGTCGCTCATCGACGAGCAGATCCAGGACGAGGTGAAGATCACCATCATCGCCACGGGCTTCGTGCACCGGGACGCGCCCAAGGTGCGCCCCATGGCTCAGGTGGTGCAGGTGCCGCTGGTGGGCCGTCCCTCCACGCAGCCCTCCGTGCTGTCCTCGTCGCGTGAGGAGGTGGCCAGCCTGGTGCCCACGAAGGGCACTCCGCGTCCGGCCATGTCCACCGTGGAGTCGCCCAAGTCGTCCATGCAGAGCGCGCGCACGGCCGTGGTGAAGGACGCGGCGCTGCCCCTGGACGAGGATCAGTTCGACATCCCCACGTTCCTGCGCCGTCAGGGCCAGACGGAGCTGCCGTAGTCAGGCAGCGGCGGGGACGCTAGCGGGGGAGGCGGGCGACGCTCGCCGTGCCCCTGCCGGTGAGGCGGTCGCATTTGGTGAACAGTCCGTCCACCTCGTCGTAGAGCGCATCGATGCGCTCCGACGCGCTGGGGGCGGGAAGCAGCCCGTCGCCGGACAGCTCCTCCAGGCGGGTGCCGGCGCGCTGCAGCAACTGCAGGGCCTTGAGCAGGGAGCGGCCCTGCTGGGTGCCATCGGGCGTGAAGAGGGTGCCGCCCTCGTAGAGCGTCACCAGATTGGCGCGGGTGTCCTGCTGCCGCTGGTTGAGCCGGTTCCGGTACAAGTCCAGACGGCGGGCGCGACGGGCACCATGCAGGTCCACGACGCTGTGCGTTCCTGTCGAGGGAGGATTCACGTCGGGCAAGGTACGCCAGGGGCTCGCAAGCCCGCAAATTTACGGGACTGTACGGACCTGTTGCGCGACCGCCCGGACGCTTGTCAGTCAAGGGGGTGGGGGTTAGTTTGGCCGCCCTTCGCAACGCCAGGGTGCCTGCCATGTTCCAGAAGCTGCTCATCGCCAACCGGGGAGAAATCGCGCGTCGCATCGGGGCGGTGGCCCGGGGCATGGGCGTGAAGACGGTGGCGGTGCACTCGGACGCGGACGTGAACCTGCCCTTCGTGAAGGAGGCGGATGAGGCCGTGCGCATCGGCCCCGCGCCCGCGAAGGACAGCTACCTGAGCATCCCCGCCATCCTGGAGGCCGCGAAGAAGACGGGCGCCCAGGCGGTGCACCCGGGCTACGGCTTCCTGTCGGAGAACGGCGAGTTCGCCCAGGCGTGCGCGGACGCGGGCATGGTCTTCGTGGGTCCGCCGCCGGAGGCCATGGCGCGGATGAAGGACAAGAGCCAGGCGCGCAAGCTGGTGTCCGCCGCGGGCGTGCCGGTGGTGCCGGGCAGCGACGGCGTGCTGCCGGACGTGCAGAGCGCCCTGGAGGCCGCGGAGCGCATCGGCTACCCGGTGCTGTGCAAGGCCGCCAGCGGCGGTGGCGGCATTGGCATGGCGGCGGCGAACACCCCCGCGGAGCTGGAGAAGGTGTACCGCCAGTGCACGGACCGCGCGAAGGCCGCCTTCGGCCGCGAGGGCGTGTACCTGGAGCGCTACTTCCCGGCGCCCCGCCACATCGAGGTCCAGATTCTGGGCGACACCCACGGCCACCTCATCCACGGCCTGGAGCGCGAGTGCTCCATCCAGCGCCGGCACCAGAAGGTGGTGGAGGAGGCCCCGTCGGTGCTGTTCGCCAACGGACGGAACGCGGCGCTGGCGGACACGCTCTTCACGGCGGCCGTGAAGGCGGCGAAGGCGTTCGGTTACGCCAACGCGGGCACGGTGGAGTTCCTGTACTCCGACGGGCAGGTGTACTTCATCGAGATGAACGCCCGGCTCCAGGTGGAGCACCCGGTGACGGAGCTGACCACCGGCCTGGACCTCATCGGCTGGCAGCTGCGCATCGCCGCGGGTGAGAAGCTGACGGTGAAGCAGGAGGACGTGAAGCGCAAAGGGGCGGCGCTGGAGTTCCGCATCTACGCGGAGGACCCGGTGAAGTACTTCCCGTCCCCCGGCCCCCTGAAGGTGTTCCAGCCGCCCACGGGCGAGGGCGTGCGCCTGGACTCCGGCTACGCGGAAGGGGACGTGGTGACGCCGAACTACGACCCGATGATCGCCAAGCTCATCATCAGCGGCGCCACGCGCGACGAGGCCATTGCCCGCGCGGTGAAGGCCCTGGAGTCCTTCCGCATCGAAGGCATCAAGACGAACATCCCGCTCCACCTGCGCATCCTGAAGGACCCTGCCTTCAGCGCCGGCGAGCTGGACACGCACTTCCTGGATCATCACGCGAAGCCTTAAAGGGCGGCGGGGAGACCCCCCGCGCTCGTTTCCCACCCGAGGAGGGACGGTTCATGGCGGACGTTGCGGCGCACATCACGGGCACGGTGTGGAAGATCGAAGTGAAGGTGGGCGACAAGGTGGAGGCCGGCACCACGCTCGTCATCCTCGAGTCCATGAAGATGGAGATGCCCGTGGAGGCCGAAGAGGGCGGCACGGTGAAGGAGATCCGCTGCAAGGAAGCGCAGGCGGTCAACGAGGGTGATGTCCTCGTGGTGCTCGAGTAGCCACGGGCTTCACGCAAGGAGACGGGAGCGACGCGCAGGATGGAGCCCACGCTGGAGGTGGAGGATCGCGAGGGCGGTGTCCGGGTGCTCACCGTCTCCAACCCGTCGCGGCGCAACGCGCTGAATGACGCGTTGCTGGCCCGGATGGACGCGGCGCTGGAGCCTGCCACCCACGTGCGAGCGCTGCTGGTGCGCGGCCAGGGCGGCCACTTCTGCGCGGGCTACGACTTGACGCACCTGGGGCCGCCGGGCGCGGACGGGCGGCTGCCGGATGACCCGCTGGTGGCGTGCCTGCTGAAGCTGGAGCGGCACCCGGCGCCGTCGGTGGCCCTGGTGCAGGGCGGCGCGGTGGGCGCGGGCTTCGACCTGGCGGCCTCCTGCGACTTCCGCGTGGGGGCTTCCGACGCGTTCTTCCTCATGCCTCCGGCCCGGCTGGGCATCGTGTACTCGCCGGAGGGCCTGTCGCGGGCGGTGCGGCTGGTGGGGCTGTCGCGCGCCAAGCAGCTGTTCCTCACCGCGCGCCGGCTGCCGGCGGCGGAGGCGCTCGCGTGGGGCCTGCTGGATGAGTGCCCCGAGGATGCAGAGTCGCGCGCGCTGGCGCTGTGCGCGACGCTGGCCGCGGGGGCGCCGAAGGCGGTGTCGGGGATGAAGGAGGCGTTCGGGCTGCTGGCGCGCTCCGGGTTGTCCCCGGAGGACGTCGCGCACCTGCGTCAGGTGCGCGGCGAGGCGTTTGGCAGCGAGGACGCGAAGGAGGGGCGCGCGGCCTTCTTGGAGAAGCGCGCGCCCCGGTTCTCCGGCCGCTAGGTGTCGCCGAACAGCTCGCCCATGCGCAGCTGCAGCGCGGAGGCGATCTTGTAGAGCGACGAGATGGACGCGGAGGACTCCGCGCGTTCAATCTGGGACAGCAGGGACACGGACAGTCCGGTGCGGCGGGCCAGCTGCTTGAGCGTGAGCTCCTGCGTCTTGCGCGCGTCGCGGATGGTGCGGCCGATGGCGCGGTGCAGGTCCGCTTCCGGGTCCTGGGACAGACCCTTCTTCTGCAGCGCGTTGCGCACGGCGGCCGTGAACTGCTCCGGCTCCATGGGCTTCTTCACATAGTCGGACGCCTGCGCCTTGAGCGACGCGACGGCCGTGTCCACGGTGGGGTAGGCCGTGGCGACGATGACCGCGATGTCCGTGTCGTACTTGCGGATCAGCTCCAGCACTTCGGTGCCGGACATCTGCGGCATCATCATGTCGAGGATGACGAGATGGAAGTCGGAGCCACGGAGGATGTCCACCGTCTGCGTGGGGTCCGTGGTGGTGACGACCTCGTAGCCTTCACGGGTCAGCACGAGCTTGAGGTAGTCGCAGTTGTCCTGCTCGTCATCAACTACCAGGATGCGAATCTGCACAGCGTCTCCTCGCTGCAGGGTTGAGGGAAGTGCTGCGGGGATCTACTTGCCATCACGTGAGGTGGGGGGATTTTGCGTCGGGGGCGGCGTCTCGGTGAGCTTGCCCAGGGCTTTGATCACCAGGTCGCGCTTGGGATAACCCTCATCCGTGAGGGAGAGGAACTGCCCGTAGTGCCGCACGCTCATCTCGGTTTCATTGCGCTTCGCATACGTGAAGCCCAGCATCAGGTGGCACTCAGGGATGTCTGGCGCCATCAAGGCGCAGTCCTTGGCAATCACCAGCGCCCTATCCAGCTCCTGATCCTTGATCAGGGCGCGGACCTTGGCCTGGATCTCCTCGATGTTCTTGGCAACCCCCTCCGCCGATTTCATTCGCTGCATGTACTCGGACGTGGGCTGCCCAGCCGGCTTCTTGGCGGCGGTAGTCGCTCCCTGCGCATCCGAAGGAGGGGGCTCCGTCACAGGGGTGGTCTGCGCGGCCTGCGCCTGCGCGGCTTCCAACTGGTCGCTCAGCTCCCTGCGGGCCTCCGCGAAGACCGTGTCCTCGGGGATGGCGCTGAAGCTCTTGACCGCGCCATCGACCTCCTTGGCCTTGAGGGCCTTGCGGGTCGCTTGGATGGCGCTGTCCGCCTTCTTTTCCTTGTCCAGCCGTGCCTGATGCGCCTCCAGGGTCGTGGCCGGAAGCGCCTTGGTCTTGCGGAGCGAATCGAGCGCGGTGGCGGCGATGTTCAACTTGCCCCCCTGTAGCGCATCCAGGAAGGCCTGATCCGCCGGAGGTTCGGGCGCCTTCTCAGGCGTCGCGGGCGGGTTCGCGGCCACGGTCTCCGGGGGCTTCGTCTCCGGGGGCTTCGTCTGCGGCGGCGGCTCCGGGATGGACTGCGGATCCGCGGCGACCACGGGGGGCGTGGTGTCCGGCGGCTTGGGCAGCAGGTCCTGGCCCTTCACCACGAAGATCGCCGCGCCCGCGCCAATGGACAGGAACGCGATGACCGCGGCGACCCACATCTTCTTGGAGCCGGTGCGGCCCTGCGCGGCGATGTCGTCTTCCAGCGAGCCGGGCCCCACGAAGCGCAGCTTCACGTGGCCCATCTCGATGATGTCACCGTGAGAGAGCGTCGCCTGGGCGTAGCTCTCGCCGTTGACCGTCATCCCGTTGGCCGACTGCATGTCGATGACGCGCCACTCGCCGGTCTCCTCGCGCACGACCTTCGCGTGCGTGCGGGACAGCGAGCGGTGGTCCAGGGCCACGTCGTTCTCCGACGTGCGGCCGATCCGCAGCTCCGTGCGGTTGCAGTCGTACTCCTGGCCCTTGAATTCGGCGGGGCCGAGCACCACCAGCCGGGGCTGCTCGTCCTCGGGCACGCGCTCCACGCGCCGGGGCCGGTCCGCCTCCATCTGGTCCATGCGGATGATGGACGTGGCGTTGCGGCGCGCATCCGCGGACACGGGCGTGTGCTCGTGCTCGTCGCCCGAGTCGTCGTCCTCCGCCTCGTCCTCACCATCCACCATGGTGTCGCGGGGACGGGGACCTCCGGCGACCTCGTCGTCGTCCTCCTCCTCGGGCTCCGGCTCCGGCCGGCGGGAGGCGGGCACCTTGGCGGTGATGGCGCCAGTAGGAGCGCCGGCGTTGGCCGCGCCCTCGACCTGCAACGCCAGATCGTAGTCGCCGATCTGGATGAGGTCGCCCTCCTTGAGAGGGAGCTGGCCTGCGACGCGCTCTCCGTTGATCCGGGTGCCGTTGTAGCTCCCCAGGTCTTCGAGCACGACGTGTCCATTGAGGCGCACGAGCCGGGCGTGTCGACGTGACACGTTTCGCTCAGTCAGGCGGATGGTGTTCCCCTCCTGACGGCCAATGGTGATTTCGTCGCGCACGAAGGGAACAACGGTCTTGCGCCCCTCGTCGTCTTCGATGATGAGCTTCAGCACGGGTCCGGTCCGAGTACAGCTATAGCAGAATGCCCTTTGCCGAGACAAGCCATGTATCCCCCGAGAACAACAGGGTTTTTCGCCCATCCCAGGGGCAGGAAGGCACTGTTGTCCATCGGTCGATTGGCCGGAAAGGGTGGGGAGGGCAGGATACCGGGGCTCACGATAGCGCTGATCGCGGCGCAGGCCATTCTGTACACCTTGGTGGCGTCCGGAGGCCCACCGGGAGTGGATGCGCTGCTCCACTGGGGGGCCAAGTCCGGCCCCCTGGTGACGGACGCGGAGCAGGGCTGGCGGCTCCTGACGGCCAACCTCCTGCACCGGGACGCCCTGCACCTGGGCCTCAACCTGCTGGTGTTCGCGGGGGTGGGCACGGCGGTGGAGCGCTCGTGCCGGTGGTGGGACTACGTGGCGCTGCTCGCCGTGTCCGGGCTGGCGACGATGGCGGGCTCGCTCTGGTGGTCTCCAACGGTGAGCGTGGGCGCGTCCGGGTGGGTGTTCGGGTGCGTGGGGGCGCTGCTGGTGCTGGGGCGGCGCGCCCGGACCGGGGCCGGAAAGGCGCGGCTCGGGTGGTTCTCCGGGGAGAACGCGCTGCCCACGGTGCTCGTCTTCCTG